>DYNG01000206.1 GCA_020721165.1 Desulfocapsa sulfexigens | reverse complement strand
CTCGGTGCAGGTGAGTTGATCCGGATGGTTTTTGAGCCGATCGTGGAACGGCGTTCCGGTCTTGAAACTTCCATAAGGATTGGGCCAGTAACGAAGCCAGCGATTAGCCAGAGGATCGTCGATGGTAAATGATTTGTCACTGACTACCTGTACACCCAACATGGATGGCGTATAAACCTTATCAAGCTGAAAGAGGACTGTTACCGGCCATTCCAGTCCTTTTGCCTTGTGCCAGGTCAGAACCTGTACCGCATTTTCATCCTGAACCACGGCTCTGGTCGCCGTCTCCATCCCTTGCAAGTGGGCGAGCATTCCTGCGGGGCTCGCTCCACGACCATTATTCCGGCAATCCTCAACATAATTGACACAGAGAGCACGCAGACTATCGAGATTGGCCAGACGCCCATTGCTCTGGCCCCAGGCCAAGCAATGCTGTCGAACCTGAACTGTTTCCATAGCAACATCAAGTATCGGCAGGGGACCAGCCTTGTCCATTTTTTTTCTGACTTCTTCCAGGTGATTGAACTCTTCAATCTCAAACCCCTGACCAAAGGGTTGCTGTAAGGCCTTATGCAGCCAGGCATTATGGTCGGACGGGGTATCCAAAAGGCGAGCGACTTCCGCCCGGGCAAGAGAATCGTTGTGGTCAATGAGAAGTCGAACCGCCGCCAGAGTCAAGCTGATTTCTGGACAGGAGAGAAGCCCCGGACGGGGCAATGCTGCGTCAACCCCTTGCTCCTCCAACGCTTTGGCGACTTCTATACACACCGCATTCTCCCTGCACAGGATAGCAATATCGCCCCCCTTTACTCCTCTTTTTTTTCCAGTCTTGGGATCGCGGATGGAGTTGTCCTGATCTGCCAGCAACTCACGAACTGCGCTCGCCAGGGATTTGGCGTCCTCTTCCTTGTTTTTACCCGCCAGTTCCCAGTATTCATAAATTGGACTTAAACCTTGAGGTTCTTCGTCTACGACTTTTTTAGCCGGTTCAAGTCGCACCCGTTGTTCAGGAAATCCTTGTTTGGCAAAGGCTTTGGTGAAAATGGCTGAGGTTGAGCGCACCAAATCCGGACGACTCCGCCATGATGTTTTTAAGGTCTCAGGCTCTTCTCCTTGTAAAATCCCACTAATTGCAGCGTCCATCAGGCTGGGGTCGGCATCTCTAAATCCATAAATTGCCTGTTTTTGATCTCCAACCCACACCGATTTTTTGGCAAGGCGAGCGAGCTTAAGAAAGATAGCCAACTGGATTGGGCTGGTATCCTGAAACTCGTCCACCAGCACCAGGTCAAGCTGACTTTTTAGGGTTTCAGTAACTTCCGGTCGCTCCAGAAGATTGAGAACCAGGGCTTCCTGATCGATAAAATCAACGATTCCCCACTCCCGTTTATACTCCTGATAGGCATCCAGGGTCTTGGCAGCCAAGGAAAAAGCCAAATGAATCAGTCTTGTAACATCAGCGTGCAACTGGGGATGATGATCATGGGCGAGTGCTGCAGAATTGACGGGAGAGATCAATGCCGATGATTTTTTACCCGTACTCAGTTTTGCAAGACGATGCCACTCACTCCAAGGCAATCGAGATTGAGTGGACATGCGGTTTTTCAGTCGTCTGACTATGGAGACAGCGTCTTGGGTAACCTTGGTGGTGTCTATCTCAAGGTCAACGGCATCGAGAAAATCATTTACGGCTGTGACCATGTTATTATCCAGCGTAGTAGAATCGCCCTCCTCCTTGCCAAAGAAGTTGAGAAAACCTGCTATTGACCGACTCTCGCATTGCGTAAGCGCTGTACTGTCGAGCCCATTGGAGCGGGCCTTGGCTACGATAGACTCAATCACTTTGCGGATACTCGTTTCTGGAAAGCGGCGTTCAAGTTCCCACAATTCACGACTGGTAGCCGGATCAATGACCCTGGACATGGCACGGTTAATCACTCCGGAGACGGCTTCTTCCTCTATAACCTTTTGATCCGGTGAGATCCCTAGATCAAAGGCAAAGTCAGTGAGTAAACTGCCGCAGACCGAGTTGACGGTGCCGATCCGCGATGCCGCCAGTTGTTGAGCCTGAGTAGCCTGCCCTCCGGCAAGCAACTTGGTCCGAACCCGCTCCTGCAACTCAGCCGCAGCCTTCTTGGTAAAGGTGGTGGCCAGAATAGCATCTGGTCGAACCCGTTTTTCACGAACTTCTTCTTCCAATAATTGAGCAAGGCGGAAGGTTTTGCCACTACCGGCACTTGCAGAGATAATTTGTATATTCATTTTTTCAGTTCCTTCTCTCTTGATCTCACGGTTTTATCGTTCTTCCGGTTTGATGAATCAGGCGAAGCGTTTTCCGCAGAGGGTATCATACTCACAGAAATGGCAGGGAGGCGACAACTGGAGCTTGCCGTCGTTCAACGACGCTTTTATCTCTTCCCCATTATTGCCGGGACTTGTAACGATGCCTTTGTTTATAGTGTCCCATGTATCCTGGTAACTCTCAGTAAAAGCCTTCCAGACATCGTCGTTTGTCGGGGTTTGAACATGTTCTCCACTCTTGAAATGAACAGAGTCGGTGGTCAGAAAAGTTTGATCTTCCAGTGTGTAGTAGGCGAGTTCCGGAAAGACACCGCGCGCCTCTTTGAGCAACCAACCATAGATCACGATCTGCAAGGCTGTTCCTGATGTCATTTTTTCTTTGTAACCTTTGGCCCAACTCCGCTTGAGGTCAATGACCGTGAAGGGCGCGTCGAGTACGACATCCGCCCAGCCTTCAATTTTTTGCGAGCCAAAATTTCCGCTCAGTTTCTGCTCTACTGTGATTTTACCCGCTCCAGCACTGTGGAGGTGCTGGAGTAATGAGCGCGTGGCCCTGATCACAGTGTTGCGAATCTTCTCCCTTTCAGCCTCCATCCCCTCCTGAAACAGACTTGCCACCAACTGTTTGGCTTTTGCGTCAAAGATTTTTTCAGCCATGGCTGCACCATCTTCCGCAGATGGCAGGGGGAGCTGTTGCAGTACCTCCTCGACGATTTCATGGGCCAGACTCCCTAATGTCGGCACCAGATCGGGTAAAGTTGCAGAGTGGCCACCACGAATCTTACCTGTATAATTCAGACACCATTTGAGTGGGCAGCCAAGAAAGTTCTCCAGGCTGGAGGGCGATTCTTTTTCTCTGTTAGTGATGGTATTGGCGGGAACCGTCCAAGAGGTCAGTGCATGGGGGATCTCCAGTTGTTTTGGGCTGATACATGGAAGGGTGTAGGAATGCTGAATCTTTTTCTCAATAAGACTTCCCGCCCTGTCATTGGATGCGGCCAGCAGTTCATCCCAAAGGGGGTGGGGGTGGAGATCATTGCCTGCCGCATCTT
>DYNG01000205.1 GCA_020721165.1 Desulfocapsa sulfexigens | reverse complement strand
AGTCGTGAATGTCGAACGATCATGGTATTATTGATTAAGCCGTAGTAAATAAAGAGCTATAATATTTATAATTCGTGAACGGCATAAGGGGCCGTAAAGAAATGGATGAAAATGTAATGGTTATTTCTTAACGGCCCCTAATGAGAGGTGACATTATGATTGAACTGAAACAAGGCGATATACTGCGTGCCGATGCCGAGGCGCTGGTCAATACGGTCAACTGTGTTGGGGTCATGGGCCGGGGAATTGCGCTCCAGTTTAAAAAAGCCTTTCCCGATCATTATTTCAAAGAATACAAAGCCGCCTGCGACAACAAAGAATTACAGCCGGGGAAAATGCTGGTTCACAATCTGGATCGGCTCTACAATCCCCGGTTCGTTATCGATTTTCCCACCAAGCGCCACTGGAAAGGCAAAAGCCGGATGGAGGACATTGATGCCGGATTACAGGCGTTGGTGGATGAGGTACGGACACGACAGATTAACTCCATTGCCATCCCGCCTCTCGGCTGCGGCCTTGGTGGTTTGCACTGGGCTGTCGTCCGCTCAAAAATAGAAAAAGCCTTTCAGAACTTGAACGATGTGCAGGTTCTTCTTTTTGAACCGACAGGAGCCCCGTCGGTAACAAAAATGGTTCATTCCCAAAAAGCGCCGGGCCTGACTGTTGGCCGGGCGGCGCTGCTGGTTCTCATGCGGCGTTATCTTGCGGCAGTTATGGATCCTTTTGTAACCCTTCTGGAAATCCATAAGTTGATGTATTTCATGCAGGAAGCCGGAGAGGGGCTGAAACTTCAGTACCAAAAGGGGCTCTACGGACCTTATTCCCAGAATCTCCGGCATGTCCTGAACCTTATGGAAGGTCACTTTATTACCGGCTACGGGGACGCGCAAGACAACCCTGACCGTCAGATCAATTTGCTGCCAGAAATCCTTCCCGAAGCAGAAAGTTATCTCCAAAAACACCCTGCAACCTGCGATCATTTCCAGAAAGTTGTCGAACTCATTGCTGGTTTTGAAACCCCTTTCGGCATGGAACTGCTGTCCACCGTTCACTGGGTCGCCAACAAGGAAGGGGCAACGGATGCCGATCAAGCTGTTCATAAAACCTATGCGTGGAACAGTCGAAAACGCATGTTTCAGGAAAAACATATCCGTCTTGCCTGGGATATTCTTGGACAAAAAGGCTGGCTGCAACAGCATTCCCAACCGGCATGACATCTTTTTGGGCTGATCATGCAATGCCGTACCATTACCAAAAAAGACACACAACCTCCGGCACGACTTGTACCACTGCTGGGCAACGCATTCCCCGCAATCACAGTTGCCGGAAATCTCGATATTCTTTCAAAAAACGAGAGTCCGATTGTCGGTCTCTTTTGCTCCAGAGATTGCCCCGGAAGCCTTATCCTCCCTGCCTTTGATCTGGTCACCGCTTTGCGGAACCAAGGAAGGACAGTCGCCAGCGGTTTCCATTCAGAAATGGAACTGGAGTGTTTGAAAATCCTGTTGCGCGGTGTCCAACCAATAATCATCTGCCCGGCCCGAGCAATTCACAACATGCGTGTTCCCGACTTCTTGAGAAAGCCACTTGAGGAAAACAGGTTGTTGATCGTTTCACCTTTTGAAATAAGTCAGAAAAGACCCTCTACCAAGCTGGCTGATCATAGAAATAAACTGGTTGCTTACCTGGCAGATGAAAATTTCATCATTCATGCCAAAATGGATTCCGGTCTATTGAGTGTGGCTGTTCAATCAATGAATGCGGGCAAGAGAGCGGTCACCATAAAAGACACAGCAAACCAGGCGATAATTGACGCAGGTGCTTTCACCCTGTAGAATTTGCAGATAGTAAGGCTGCTTCCTCCGTTACACTGGATAGCGGAAAATTGATTATAAGCACTATGTTTCTCAGTAGCCACCCTGTGTAATCGACCTCCGCACCAACGCATAATCCGATATCACGCGATATCGTTCGAAAGCCCTGAAAAATCAGGGCTTTTTCTTTTTCTGTTGTCCGATGTGGTTGTCTGGCAGGGGTATTACAAAGCAAAAACCTATGGTATGCAAATAAGAGATTGAATTTGAAATTTGCATAGGAAAAAGGTATCGTGTTGCTATGAATATTCTTCCCCGCACCGCAGAAACCTATCTTCAGCAGGCTGCCAGTCAGTATCCGGTGGTTACCGTTACCGGTCCGCGCCAGAGCGGCAAAACAACCTTGTGTCGCAAGGTCTTTGCCGAGAAGCAATATGTCAGCCTGGAAAATCTTGATACCCGTCAGTACGCCATCGAGGATCCGCGTGGATTTCTGGCAGCTCTTCCTGATGGGGCGATCCTTGATGAGATCCAACAGGCTCCGGCGCTTCTTTCCTACATCCAAACTATTGTTGATGTCGACGGTCGGTATGGTCTGTTTATCCTCACAGGCAGTCAGCAGTTTGAGGTTTCGCATACCATCAGCCAGTCGCTCGCAGGGCGGACAGCCTTATTCAAGTTATTGCCATTCAGTCTGGAAGAACTGGGTGCATATCAGGATGATCTTTCCACGGATCAACTCCTGCTTACGGGATTTTACCCCAGAATCTGGAAAGACCACCTGGATCCATCACAGGCGCTTGCTGGGTATCTGGAAACCTATGTGGAAAGGGACATCCGTCGATTGATCAACATCAAGGATCTGACCCTTTTTCAGCGTTTTCTTATCCTCTGCGCCGGGCGGACCGGGCAGCTTCTGAATTTCAGCAATCTGGCCGCCGACACCGGGGTATCGCATCAGACTGCCCGTAACTGGTTGACCTTGCTTGAGGCCAGCTATATCGTCTTTCGCCTGCCTCCATACTCTGTCAATATTGGCAAAAGACTCGTCAAGTCACCCAAACTCTATTTCTACGATGTCGGTCTTGCCGCTCATCTTCTTGGCCTTGAAAACACCCTTCATATCAGTCGTGACCCGCTGCGGGGGAATCTTTTTGAGAATATGGTTGTTATGGAGGCATTGAAGTACCGGCTCCATCGGGGCAAGCGAGCAAATCTCCATTTTTACAGGGACAGCAATGGCAACGAGGTTGACTTGCTGATAAGCTCCGGCCCCGACCTCTACCCCCTTGAGATCAAGTCTGGAATGACCATCAACAAAGATTACTTCAAAGGCCTGGATTCCTTTGCCGGAAACTTTGCTGTGCCCCATGGACGCGGTCTTGTCTATGACGGAGACGAGACACAACTTCGATCGGAAACTTCTATCTATCCGGCAAAACGCTTTTATGATCTTTTGATGACCCTGGATAAAAAATCAAGTGGAGAAACCCCGTGACGATGAAGAAAGTCGTTCGCTGATCGTGGCGACCAGACCGCGCACGCCTCAAGTCATTTTCTCTTGTAGAGAGCTGGTGAAAGAAATCCCAAACAGCATGGACAGCCAGGAATTCCTGAATCGT
>DYNG01000204.1 GCA_020721165.1 Desulfocapsa sulfexigens | reverse complement strand
CGGCGAGCCAGATTTTGATAGGGGGAGGGAATTTGGGGCAAGTTTTGGATAATTTGCAGGCGTATCCTGGGATCAAGCCGTGGATCGGGGACAGGAAGAGTTGGGAAAGGATGTTGGCTGGGCAGATCAACGATGCGTTGGGAGGGCAGAAGCGGCGGTTGGGGCGGTTTTTATTTGCGGCGAATGGGTTGGAGTATTCCGGGAAGGTAGAAACAAAGATTGGGCAGCTTTGTGTGGGGAGGAATGATGGGTGCGCGATCCATATTTGTGCAGGGTTGGCAGGGGGGACGGGGAGCGGGACGATCATTGATGCGATTTGTTTGGTTCGGAAGAGGTTTACAAATCCAGTGACGCATCCTATTTTTGTGTATGTCCTTTTGCCGGAAAGGAATCCTGGAGGGAAGGCGAAGGCGAATTACCATGCGAACGGGTATGCGGCGCTCAAGGAGCTGAATGCGTTGAGTGTGGGGGCGTATAGGCCGTATGACATAACGAGTGGGGAGCGGTTTGATTTCAGCCAGTCGAAGGCGGTTTCGCCTTTTAACGGGTGTTATATTACGACAAATGTGAATGAGAGCACGCGGCAGGCAGGGGTGGACGAACCCGAGTGCGAGATTCACACGATCATGGCGAATTTCATTTACCAGAAGACGGTAGCGGTTTTGGATGAGGCTTGGGCAAAGGAGCTTGCGAAGATAGAGAAGACCGAGAATGGGGATAGGAACGGAAATATCGGGACTATAGCGGAGAAGTTGAGTGGTAGTGAGGGGGCTCCCCCGGCACGGAGCCGGCAATTTTTGGCGTTTGGGATGAAGCGGTTGGAGTATCCGGAGACGGAGATCGAGGAATACATCCGCTACCAGCTCGGGAAGCAGGCGATTGCGCAGACCTTGAGCGGGAGCTGGGATGCCTCGAAAGGGTATGATGTGCGAGGGGAGGGGGGGATGGACATCAAAGTGAGCACGGATGAGGGATTGCGTGGGAGCTGGCGGCTGTTTGACGGGGAGTTTTTGTTATCGTGCCGGGATGCGGGGAGGCAGATTCGGGAGGTGGAGGAGGAGTGGAAGGAGTTTGTGGAGGGAGTCAGGGAGCGGGTTTTGCGCGGGCAGAAGGATGCGAGGAGGTGGCTGTGGGATTTGGAGCAGGCGTGTGCATTTTATTATGAGCCGGAGGGGGTGGAGTTGCCCGATTATCTCGAAGAGATCCGAGGGTTTCGAGGGAGGGGAGCCGAGCAGTATTTTAACCTTGCCTCGACGAAAGGGGCAGTGACGCTCGATGCCCGTTCTCATGCGAAAGAAATAGGGAAGCACATAGAGAGCAACCTTTTTTCGCAGTGGCGTGCGGGGAAGCTATCGTTTGGGAAGGCGGTCAAGGCACTGGGGGATGCGGTAGCGTATGTGGTGGATTTTCAGACGCGGAGCGGGGATAAGATCGTGCAACTGCTCGGTCGGACGGGGCAGACCAATGATCCGATCGAGCCGGGGAGCCTGATTGATTTTTACGAGAAGAACAAGCGGGAGTGGGGGAAGATCGGGGTTTTTAGCGAGCGGTTTGGGAAGCGGCGGGAACTGGTCGAGGCGCAGTCCGAACTATTGAGGGAGCTGGGGGCGGCGAAGACGATGCGATGGGCGTGGGAGTATGCGAATACGATGAGCGGGTATTTGCTAGAAGAGCTGAAGCATGTGCAAAGCGCGCTCCAGGTGCTGTCGGATTCCTTGCTCAAGATTTTGCTTGGCGGCAAAGATGCTGGGGGGAAAGATTTGGATAGTTTGGAGTCCAAGATAGCGCAGCGGTGCCGGGATGAGGGCGAGGATTGGATGAGGGGAACGATCAAGGTGTATCAGTCTGGGGTAGTGAGAGAGTTTGTTGGGAAGATGGTGTGTAGCCGGGAGATCCAAGATACGCAGGCCGGGGCATTCCGCGAAGCATTGTGCGAGGGATTGGGAGATGATGTTTCGTTCCGGAAGATAAAAGAAGCCTTGGGGCTTTTCGAGCTTCGAGGAATTTTGGATCGGTATGCAGATAAGCAGGTGGATTCTTGCCACAACAAGCATGTGGTGCAGGCGGGGGTAGCACCGATTTTGCGGCAAAATATTTTGAAGTGTTTGGATGATCGGTTTAGGGAACCCGATGAGTTGCGGCAATTTATCCATACGGTGAGCAGTGATGCGGAATGTTATTGCGAGTTTGATCTAGCGCAGGTGAACCGCGGGGAAGCTGGTGGGTGGGCAAACACGCGGCATCGGTGGAGGAGTGTCATTTTGCCGATAGCGGGAGAGAAGGAGAGTCGGCTGGAGTCGTTGAAGGGGCTTTTGAAGCAGCAGATTGACAATCCGGAATTGCCGACGGGCAACCGGCAAACATCGCTTGTATTTTTGCAGTTGGCGAATTTATTTCCCTTGCGGTATGTTGCGAGGGTGGGGGAATTGCGGAATGCTTTTAGTGAAAGGCTGGCGAAATCCAACGATGCGCAGCCCCAGATCGAGCTTTTCACGGAAGGGGACGGGACGCAGTGGCCGGATCTGTTTCCGATGGATGGGAATGAGGTTCGTATGCTTGCGCGACCGCTGATGATTTTGGCTACTTTTGCTGGTTGGGTAAAATACAATGATGGAGTGTATGGAGAGGTGGGGTGGTATTACACGGGGGAGGGCAAGCCGAGGCCGGAGAAGTTGGGAAAAGATAAGGAAGATGCGATCGAGAATGTGGAGCCGACTTTTGTCGATGAAGTCCAGCGGCTTCTCAAGAAAGAGTTGGAGAAGGCAGAGACGGGAAGGGCGACCAAGAAGGAGTGGCTTGCGAAGATCGGAGAGCAGGAGGAGAGAGTGCGGGGTGAGTATCCGAATGAGATGCATCCTGTGCGCATCCAGGAGTTGGAAGCATTGTTTGAAGCGAGGAAAATAATAGAGCGTTTATGAGTGCAGATAAGAATTATCGGTGTAAAAATCCGTTATGTCCTTTGGGGGAAAGCCGAGAGGCCATCACGATTGATGGATCGGGGCAATTTTCGTGTGAATCAGGCCGGTATTATTCCTGTCCGCAGAAGCATGTGGTGGGGAAGTGCCGGGCGGAGCATCTGGAAGAGCAGGAGCCCGAGAAGTCGAAAGTGCCATGGCCGCTTGTGGGAGGGGGGATCGTAGGAGTGGTTGTGATTGCGGTGATTGTGGCAATGGTTTTTTCTGGGGAGGATAGTTTGCCTGAAAAGGAAAAGAAGATAGCCGAAGAGTTGCAACAGATTTGGCCTTGGTTAGGAAAGTGAGAGTGTTTCGGTTCAGTGTAACCCGGTTTTTTTACCTTCTTGTTGTGGGGGTGGGAACGGTGCTTCTTTTTGGGTGTGGTCCAAGCAAAAGCAAGGGGACAGAAGGTTTGGCATCTTCCGTTCGGGCAAGGGCAGGGCAGGTGATGGGACTCAAGCAATCGAAGCGGGGGGTAGAGGATGGG
>DYNG01000203.1 GCA_020721165.1 Desulfocapsa sulfexigens | reverse complement strand
CTCCATTCTTGGCCTGGTCTCGGGCCGCCAGCAAAGTCAGCCAGTCAGACCTTATGCGGTCACCACCAGTTTCCGATGCTGCTGCTCCAGCCCCCTTATCGCCCCGACAATTCCCTGCTCATCAGGCACGGCAATCCCGGGAAATTTACGGAGCAATTGTCTGGTCATCTCCTTGCACAAGCACCGAGCAGGATCCAGGGCAATCGCCTGCCCCTTGAAGTGACGAATGGCCTCCATTCCCTTAATCCCATCATTTTCAGAACCGGAAAGAAGGATGCCCGCCACTTTCTCTTTCAACAAGGGAGCAGCCGACAACAAGGTCATATTGATTGCCCCCTGTTTCCCTGATGCATGGTTTAAATATGAATCGAAGCCAACCCGCAAGGCAAAATGACCGCTGTAGGGGGAAAAAGAGACCCGTTCACCAGCCGAAAAAATATAACAGGATCCGCCTTCCATGGTCAGACCGTCCTGCCCGCGCACCACATTGACCGCGCTGATGGAACCAAGATAATCCACAAAAGAAGCAACCTTTTCCGCCTCGTCATGAATGATTACAATCACAGCCGCTCCCATCTCAGGACAAAGAGCCGGAATGATCTGCAGAAGATTGACAAATCCTCCTTCTCCCGCCCCAATGATGATAACATGGGACATCCTTCGCAGTTTTTCCTGTTGACCCAGTTTCAACTCGTCACCACACTGGAAACAGAGGGCGCTGCCCACGAGAAGATAGGTTCTCATATCCACGATATTTCTCGCCCCGCAATCTTCACAAAAAACAAGCTGTTGTGGTTCATTTTTTTCACACTGCCCGCTAACCGCCTGCATGGGATCAATCGTCTGGACAGTGACGGCAGCGGCATTGAACACTTTTTTAATGATAAGCTCATTGTCCGCTGCCATGTCGCTGCCCTTGAAAAAAGAGGATTTGGCCACAAAATCCACTGCCCCGTATTTCATGGCATCATAGGCTCTTGTTGTTCCTTCCTGACTCAGACTGGAAAAGACAATTGTCGGGGTCGGGGTGTGAATCATGAGATGCTGCAGGGTGGTAATACCATCCATAATCGGCATTTCCATATCAAGGAGAAGGACATCCGGTTTCCATTGAATTATTTGCTCAAGGGCCTCCACACCATTGGCGGCATCATCAACAATCTCAATACGATGAACTTTCTTGAAAATATCCCGTAAGATATGACGAAAAACCCAGGAATCATCGGCGATAAGAAGTTTGATCGGAGCCGATGACGAAGCATGAATGGTTGATGGCTGGCGCATACTCTCCTCCCGTTAACATGGCCCGGGGTCTATTTTTTCGTTCACCGCACGAGCCGGATAAAAATCCTTCGGATAAACATCCTTCCTCCTTACACTTAACATGATACGAAGGAGCAATGTCAAGCTGATGGATGAATATACACAGACAATCCCCGCGAAGGCCTTGCCGTTTTTCGTTTTCCTCAACAGAAAATCGTCCCGTGAAGGCAAACATCCAATCCCTCTGGGTTTACGACCTGCAGAACGATTTTTTCAAGAGGCCCCCCGAAAAAAACAGTCTTGACTTCAAAGCAGACAACAGGGTATTCAATGGAAGATCAACTCTACAAGCCAGCAAATCACCCCTCCCCGCATGATAAAGGTCAGCGCTGGACGCCCTTGGTAATTTCCTTCCGCAACAACGGCATATTGTCGCGAAAAACAGGCGCGAGACAGCTCACGCAACAAACCGCCCATTTTTTAATAACCCACAAATAAGGAGAGAATGATGACGCACTGGCTCTTTTCTTTGATAATGGCAGTTGCTCTTTTGTCCCCACTCAGCACACCCCAGTCATCGTCTGCCGAGCCGCAAAGGGTTCGCGCCAAGATAGGCGTACAGATAAAATCCGGCGAACGGGTCTTCAGTGCCAAATCCCGCGAGATCCTCAAACCAGACGATTTGCTCCGCATCTTCGTGCATCCGGAGATCAAATCATTTATCTATGTCATTCATGACGACCAGCAGACTGTGCTCCTGCTTAATGCAACCGAGCAAAAACAGAATGTTTCTACCCTGGCGCTGCCATCTCTGCAAGAATTTTATCAGGCGGACAGGAACCATCCGATCGAACAAATCACCATCATTATCAGTCCCCAAGAAATCCCGGAACTGTCGGCAATGGTGGACGCTGATATTTCCCCCGCCAAATGGCGGGAGATTGAACAGCGATTAAGCGTCATGAGCAGGATTGATCTGACCACAGAAAATGAAACCCCGTTTACAATTGCTGGCAATGTCCGAGGCCCTGGGCGAGGCCCTGGGCGAGGCGCAACTCAGGATATGGGCTTCATCAATGACCTGAAGATTTTTTCCGGCAATGGACTTCTTGTCAAAAAATATGAGTTTCAGATTAAGAAATAAGTCTGAAATTCAGTTTATCGCCCTCGGCAGTGTCCTGACTTGTCTCGTTGCCTTTCTGATTCTCAGCAAGGCCATCGGCAATGATGGCGACTGGAGTTCTTACGACTATCGCCTTCTGGACGCTTATTACCGACAGGCTGTCTCCCACGGATATGGCCCCCGCCCATCTTTTCAGCCCCGCGTCACCTATCTTGCGATAACGGATAGTTCGTACAATTATTTCCAGAAAAATATTCTCGACCGCAAAGACCTGGCCCGCATCAATGATGCCCTGGGAAGTCTGAAACCGGCGGCCATTGCCTATGATATTATTTTTGCCCGGCCCAGTAATCCCGTCTCCGACCAGCTATTTTCCTCCTCTTTAGCGCGACAGGGCAATATCTATCTGCCCTACGCCTGCTCTACCTCTGATGAAATAAAACCGTCCGCCCGGAATCCTGTTTTTGCTGTCGAGCAGTTTCGCCCTGATTATCTGGGAGCGCCAACCGAAACAGGCCCCGGCCGGCCGGCCCGGGTTGTGCGCGCATTGACACAGCATGACGACTTTGCACGAAATGCGAAGGGAGCCGGGGATATTAGTGTGGCCGCCGACCGGGATGGCGTGTTCAGACATACCACAATGCTCATAAAGGCGGGTGATCGCTACCTTCCCTCTCTCAGCCTGGCCATGTTTCTGGACTTCATCGGCACCCACTTTAACGAGGTCCACATTGAATGGGGACGACAAATCATCATCCCCAGGCGCGGTCAGGCCAGCGATGAAGCGCCAGCCATACACATCCCCATTGATACCCGTGGGCGCACCTTTGTTCCCTTTATAGCGCCAATGGGTCATGATTTTCCAATCATGGCCGCTCATACCTTTCTTGAAAATTTCGACCAGGAAGATATGCGGGGCAACCTTGCCGATTCGTTTGAGGGGGCCTTTGTCTTTATCTCCGATATGGCTGTGGGCGCATCCGATCTTGGTGACACCCCCCTGGAACAGGGCGTATCCCTGGTGACCATGCACGCAGCGATGCTCAACAGTATGCTGAC
>DYNG01000202.1 GCA_020721165.1 Desulfocapsa sulfexigens | reverse complement strand
TTTCAGCCGCCATGCTTGATCGTCTGCTGTTGTCGGATTCCGTGCTGGCTTCCATGATTGCCGGCCTTCGTGAAGTGGCCGCTCTGCCAGATCCGGTGGGTGAGGTACTGGGACTGGTGAAGAGGCCCAATGGCATCATGGTGGGAAGGATGCGGGCGCCTCTCGGGGTGATTGGCATCATTTATGAGTCCAGGCCCAATGTGACCGTGGATGCGGCGGCCCTCTGCCTCAAGGCCGGCAATGCCGTTATCTTGCGGGGTGGCTCCGAGGCCATTCATTCCAATCTGGCTTTGGCCAAGGTTTTACAGGAAGTTCTGCTGGCTCAGGCCCTTGATCCGGCGGTGATTCAGGTCATTCCGGTGACCGAGCGGGCCGCCGTCACTCTGCTCTTGCAGCAGGAGTCGTTCATTGACCTGATTATTCCGCGCGGCGGGGAAGGGCTGATCCGTTTTGTCGCCGAGAATTCACGGATTCCGGTGCTGAAACACTATAAAGGAGTGTGTCACATTTTTGTTGATCGTAGCGCCGATCCGGCCAAGGCGACACCAATTATCATGAACTCCAAGACCCAGCGGCCTGGAGTGTGTAACGCCCTGGAAGGACTACTGATTCATCGAGAGATGGCGGCCTCGTATCTGCCCGTCATTGCCCGCGAACTGGAGGCAGCCGGGGTTGAACTGCGGGGATGTGCGGCCAGTGTCGCTCTGGTACCGACCATGCAGCCGGCGCTGCCCTCAGACTGGGGGCGCGAATTTCTTGATCTGATCCTGGCCGTTAAGATTGTTGATTCTCTGGAGGAGGCGATGGCCTATATCAGAGAATACGGTTCGCAGCATACCGAGGTCATCATCACCGAAGATTATTCCAACGCCCAGCGGTTTATTGCTGAGGTTGACGCCTCGGCGGTCATGGTCAATGCCTCCACTCGCTTCAACGATGGCGGTCAGTTGGGGCTGGGGGCGGAGATCGGCATCAGCACCACCAAACTCCATGCCTATGGGCCGATGGGTCTGGAGGAGCTGACGACCAGGAAATTTATCGTCTATGGGGCGGGACAGATCCGGACTTGAAAAGCAGAGACGAACAGGGCGCCAGGGGTGTTGCCGATGCTGAGGGCGCTCCCCCGTGCAACGGCAAACGGGTTGGCCTTTTTGGAGGCTCCTTTGATCCTGTTCATAATGGGCACCTGCACATTGCCGATCGTGCTCTTGCCGACTATAAGCTGGATGAAATCATCCTGATTCCAGCGGCGGCTCCCCCGCACAAGAATCTTCAGTCCGTCTCCAGTTTTGGGCATCGCCTGGCCATGCTCCAACTGGCGATAGCCGGTCGTGATCGTTTCCGGGTTTCCAGTGTCGAATCGAATTTGCCAGCGCCTTCTTATACCATTGATACCTTACGATATTTTCATTATCAGCCGGAGCATCGGCATGACGAGTTTTTTTTCATTATTGGCGCCGACGCCTTTGTGGAAATAGAGAGCTGGAAGTCGTATCGTCAAGTGCTGTCATTAACCAGTTTTATTGTTGCCGATCGGGTCGGGGTTACTGCGGGCGCCATCCCTGAAACCCTGGTCAGGCTTGGCTATCAGGCCGATGACGAGCAGGCGCGGTCGTGGAGCCACCCCCAGTGGTCGCCCAAAGTTTTTCTGATGCGACAGACCGTGGCTGATATCTCCTCTTCAACCATTCGTCAACAACTCCACAACCGTGATGCGGCCCCGTCGCTGATCCCGACAGCCGTCTGGGCGTATATTCACCAGCACGACCTGTATGTCTGTTAATCAGAAAATCGTCGTCTGTTGTGCCTATTTTTTTCCGGCTACTCCCTTGAGGATAGTCACCGATGAGGCGCCTGCGCTACCTCCTAACCCGTCCATGTCAATGGCAAGATGCCAGTGTCCACTCTCCGGAATGGTGATTTTTGCTGGCGACTCCAGGAAGTGCTCTCCATAGTATTGGAACTGCAATCCATCCTTATACAATAGAAAGTTTTCAGGATCCATAATACGGACATTGGCCGCAGCGGTCAGGGTCACTTCAACGATATCTCCTTTGTTCAGATCACCGAGCTCAGAGTGGAGGTATTCGCGGAAACCGATGGCATTGCCGCTGGATTCACCATCTTCTCCGGTGATGTCGGTATTTTTCTCTTGGGCCGGGGGCGGAGGTGCGAGCGGCAAATGAATGGGGGAGACAGATTCTGGAGGGTTTCCGGCAGGTCGTTGCGTTATCGGTTCTTTTTTTGCAAAATCTTTTGCAGGATCTGGGGATGCTGGTGGTGAAGGGGGTGGGGGGACGGAATCTTGAGGCTTTGTGACAGGTTGTTGCGCCACCGGTTCCTTGTGAGCAGGATTAATATCTTGGGCGCCTTTTTTTGCCGTATTCGACGAGGCGCGATCCGCTGCTGTGGTTGCCGTGCCGGTCTTGCCTTGTTCATAAAAACAGAATCGTGCTCCCTTCGGGCTTCCTTCAATCCAGGGCTGTTGTCTGTTATTGGTTTCGGCCTCTACAGCAGCGGCAACATCGCCGATAAGTGTGACAAAATCAAGTCCCGGAATCCTCATCCTGCTGATAAAATGCTTGGTAAAGACGCTGTTTTCACCCGTTCCGTCTTCAGCGACATGGCCTGGACGAGTGGCGTACACCAGCAGGGTTCCGCTCGGGGCTTCCATCCTACCCAAACCTGAAAGGGATCTGGAACCAGTGGAAAAAGGATTGTCGCGGCAGGCATCCAGGATCACCATATTGAGCCCGTTGTTGGCGCTTTCCAATTTGCGCAGCACCAGATCTGCTTCTATGGATTCACTGGGAACTTCGTCCTCTCGTTGAATGTCGGCGTGGATCGGAATTAAATAGTTTTTGCCGTTCACATTGACGCCATGGCCGGCAAAATAGAAGAGACCGACTCCTCCTTCCCGTAACCTGTCGCCAAAATCACGAATCAGGGCAAACAATTCAGCCCGATCAACATTTACTTTCAGCGTCACGACAAATCCGGCCCTTTGCAGTTCGGTGGCAAGGTCGCTGGCATCCTGAACAGGATTTTTCAGGGGCGTAAAGGCGTATCTGCCGTTTCCTATCACCAGGGCGACCCGGCGATACCCTGAACCCTGATCATCTACTTTTTTCAGGGCGCGATCAGCGGCGTGCCCGGTTGTTGCTGTCAACAGGAAAATCAGGAGCATCCACCATGCGCTGTTCATTATTTTTTTCATAAAAACAAATCGTAACGAACCCATTGAGATCACTGATTCCATGTCGTGTATGTCGGCTTCATGCCGCAGCCATGACTTGCGTATTATATCGGGTCGCCTGCTGTTGTTCAAGTGGTGAGAATAGATATTTCTTCAGCATGCCTGCCGGATTCTATCCATCCAGACCGCCACTCCATTCTTCAGGCAGGGCACTGGGATCAATCGTGGCGATACGATGGATCATGCGATTGGC
>DYNG01000201.1 GCA_020721165.1 Desulfocapsa sulfexigens | reverse complement strand
GAAGGTTCGTATCCCGTTTATCGGGGTTAAAGATTACTGCGGTTGAACACTGGGACATTGTCTGTCATACGGGATTTATAGCCCATGAAAAAGAGTGGGAGAACCAGAGAGTGTTGGTTACGCGATGGATCAGATGGACACATAGGGTTTGTGGCAGGTGCCGGCGATGAGACCAATATTGGTAAAGCCGGATATTCCGCGATTTTCGGTGGTGATTGTATTGTGTGGTGACCAGAGAGGAGACGATAAGAAAAAATTATCGTAATGGTGTCTGTGGCGCTGCTGGAATATTGATAAAATGTTTAACAAATCAGTTGCCCGTTGGGATGGCATCTGTATAGCTCTCATCAATAAACGGCATAAAAAAGCCAGTCGTGTTGAAGGAATGATGCCCTCTGTTTACAAAACAAATAAAAGATACTTGGTATTTTATTGTATTGCCACAAAATAATGCGGTTTTTGTTGGAAACAGGTAAACTATTCTCGTAGTGTCGTCTTTTGCAAAGGGATCTGTTTCGTATATCCTCTTGAATTTATGATAATAATAAGCATGTTTGTGGTGAAGTGATGGTGGAGAAAAAAAATAAACAGCAGGGGATATATGCCCTGAGGTTGCGACGATTCATTGACGAGGTGACCGTCTATCCGGTGTCCTGTGAGAAACTGGCAGCGGGTCGGAGTGATCGGGAGTGGTTGGACGGAGTGCTGGCGGGTGGGGCAAAAATCGTGCAGTTGCGGGATAAAACCAGCGCTGATGGTGAGTTTCTGGCCAAGGCCCGCTATTTTCGGGAGAAGACCCGGGAGGCCGGGGCCTTGTTCTTGGTCAATGACCGCCTGGATATTGCCCTGCTGGCCGATGCTGATGGGGTGCATGTGGGGCAGGATGATCTCCTCCCCGCCGATATCCGGCGGCTGGCCCCCGATTTTATTATCGGTCTCTCCTGCAACTCCTTGGAGCAGGCGCGAACATTGGGCGAGGCGGTGGCGAAGGGCGACTGTCCGGTCTCCTATTTTAATGTGGGGCCGCTCTATCCCACGGCGACCAAACAGGGCCTGCGGGAATTTATCGGCCCTCGGGCGATTGCCTCCTTTGCCGCCCTCTGTCCCTTGCCCTTTACGGTGATGGGCGGGATTAAACAAAGTCATATCAAAGAGTTGTGTGCCAGTGGCGCACGCAGAATAGCTGTGGTGACCGCCATCAGTCAGGCCCCCGATATAGCCGCCGAGACCGCTCAATGGCGACAAATAATGGCAGAGACCCTGGCTGTTCTCTCGTCTCCTGCAATTGGGGTGGGGGGTGCGGGTAATGAGGTGGAAAGATGAGCGATACTCAACCACGACAAGCGCTGCTGGCCGAGATTGATCTGTTCATTGAGTATGTCGTGCGGGTGGATGAGCAGCAACAGGCGCGGGATCTTGTCCGCCGTTATCGGGAAAATGAACCGGCTCTGCACACCATGCGGGCCTTTTACAGCTCTTTGCCCGACCCCCATGAGGAGGCCATTGTTCGCCTCGTCTTTCTTCGCCAAAAAGAAACGATCACCCTCCTGGGTGTGGAAACGGCCAGGCACGGATATTTCTATGCGGCCAGCGAGGAGAGCGCTGTCTTCCTGGGGGAGTGCGGTTGTGATGATTGTGACCCAGAGGCTGTGGCCTTCTTTGCCTGCCCGGACCAGCAGGCTTTTTGGGAGCAATATCAGGATTTCAGCGGGTGCGCTGACTATCAGCCACTACCGGCGGTCACTACCAGCAAGTGTCCGGTCTGCGCGGTGGCGGTGGGGGAGTATCATCTTTTCGGGTGTCTGGTGGAGGTTTGCCCCTGGTGCGCCGGGCAGTTCAGTCGTTGCGGTTGTCGTTTTGAGCAACTGGGCGTGGAGGATCTGGAAGATGAGGAGATGCTGGCCGAACTGGAAAGAATAGTGGCTGAAAAGGGGCGCATTCCCTATGCCAGAGAGCAGGGCCCCTCGTATCTTTCCGATCGTCCAGCCGACGAGGATGATTCTGAGCTTCCAGGATCATCGGGTGCAGGAAAAAAAGGGTGAGGTAGCGGTGTCCGGCGAATTCCAGTGCGCTTTCAAATTTGTTTTTCGTTCCCATGCGCTGCAAGGGAACGAGGGGTAGCTCATCACGCGCGGAAGAAAATGATGAAGCTGTTATTTCACCGCCTGAATGCTTTTCAACGAGTGAAAAAGTTCGGAGTCTGAAGAGAGCACCAGGGAGGTCTTGGCGCCAATGATCTGCGGGTAGCTCTCCAGGGTTCTGGTGAAGGCGTAAAATTCAGGATTCTGCTGGTAGGCCTCGCCATAGATACGGGTGGCCTCGGCGTCGGCCTTGCCTTTGATGGCCAGGGCCTCTTTCTGGGCCGTGGAGGTGATCACCTTGAGTTCGCGGTCAACGGTGCCGATAATTTCCGCCTTCTGGCCCTCGCCGGTGGATCGTTTCTCGGCGGCGATTCGTTTGCGTTCCGAGATCATGCGGTCATAGACCTTGACCCGCACCGATTCAATATAGTTGACCCGCTTGAACATGACATCAATCAGCTCAATCCCGTATTGGGGCGTCGCCTTGGCCGCCGTCTCCAGAACGAAATTGGTAATCACATCGCGACCCCGTTTGGGGGCGCCGGCGAGATTTTTGCTGGAGTCGGTCATGGTTTCTTCGGACCAGTCGGAGCTGCGAATCATTTCGAGGAGGTCGTTCTTGTTGACCATGTCCCGCACAGTGCCGTCAATAATATCATCGAGCATGGACTGGGCCCGGGTCTCGGTCTTGACGGCCTGCATGTATTTCAGGGCATCGGTGATGCGCCAGCGGGCCGTGACATCAAGATAGACATAGGTTTTGTCGCGGGTGGGAATCTGGTTGGGGTCGCCATCCCAGATCTGAATCCTTTTGTCAAAGAGATTGACCTGCTGTACAAAGGGCAGTTTCAGGTACAGGCCAGCACTATTTTTGGGTTCGCCGACCGGAGCGCCGAACTGGGTCAGCACGGCCTGAGCGCCTTCCTGGACAATAAAAAAACCATCATAAATGACCGCCAGGGCAAGCAGTATGAGGCCGGTCAGGAGAAATTGGGTTAGTTGTTTCATGATCTGGTCTGCCGGGTTGGCTTAAGGGTTGGGGAGAGAGGGTTGTTTACCGACGCCTGGCGGGGCGGCCAGATTGAGCAGGGGCAGGGGTGATTTTTGGTCCTCATCAATGACGAACACCGAGGCTACCTCTGGCATGACTTGCTGCATGGTCTCCAGATAGAGACGGCGCCGGGTGACTTCCGGGGCATTTTTGTACTCTTTGAGAATCGCCAGAAAACGGCCGCTTTCCCCTTCGGCCTCATTGACACGGGCCACGGCGTATCCATGCGCCTCTTCAATGGTCTTTTTGGCATCACCACGGGCCTTGGGAATAACCTTGTTGTAAGTCTCTTCCGCCTCATTGACCAATCGTTTCATGTCCTGGTCGG
>DYNG01000200.1 GCA_020721165.1 Desulfocapsa sulfexigens | reverse complement strand
GTGCACGGCGTTCTGCTCAGCGGCAAAATGCTTCGTCAAGGCATTTTTTTGCTCCTGGACCCAGATATCGGCATTTTTTTGCTCGGCGGCTATACGGGCCTGCACCTCCTGCTCGACCCGGATAACCGCCTCCAAAGCAGTGGAGGGCATGTCGTAGTCCTCATTTTTGATGAATATCTACGCCCAATTCCGCCATCGCCTGAGCGCCCCGGGACAGCTCATTCCCTTTTTAATCACGATCTCAACGAAGAGAGATGGACAGCAACGAGGGTTTGACGGAGAACTGGACTCGTCAGAGGTATATCCTTACTATTTATTACAGCGGGGGAAATGGAGAATGTCAAGAAAAAATCAGAAAATGCGCGCGGCTCCTCGGTGGCCCAGTGATGGTCAAGTTCTCCCGTGGCCTGCCGGGAAGACAGGGGGCAACAGTGCTTCGCAGATGGTCATGGAATCTGGCTCCGGCCCGTCTGTATTTACGAATAACGAAATCTTTTGGAGCTCGTATCTGGCTGGAATGTCACCCTTCGGCATAGATGGTCGGGTCGGGCACACCTGCCTCCATGAATCCCTGCCGCCGGAGCAGGCAGGCGTCACAGTGACCGCAGGCCTTTCCCCCTTGCGGTTCATAGCAACTGTGGGTGTCGTTGTAGTTCACTCCCAGGGCCAGGCCTTTTTCAATAATTTCCCTTTTACTCATTCGTAACAATGGAGCATGGATGGCGAATTTCCGGGTTCCGGTGATGCCGGCCTTGGTGCCCAGATTGGCCATTTCGGTGAAGGCGGCCAGAAATTCCGGGCGACAATCGGGATAGCCTGAATAATCCACAGCGTTGACACCGATAAAGAGGTCGCTGGCCCCGATGACTTCTGCCCAGGCAACGGCATGGGCCAGGAAGATCATGTTGCGGGCGGGGACATAGGTGATGGGAATATCATCGCCTGAGTGATTGAGATCCCGATCCTTGGGAACCAGTTGGTCGGTGGTGAGGGCCGATCCGCCGATTTTTCCCAGATCCAGGTCAAGAATAAGATGCTGGGCCGCAGCATAAGTTGTGGCAATATGGCGGGCCCGTTCCAGTTCAATGGATTGCTTCTGGCCATAACGAAAACTGAGGCAATGGCAGGCATAGCCCTGGGCCGTGGCAATGGCCAGAACCGTTGTGGAATCAAGGCCACCGCTGAGAAGGATGACGCCTTTTTTGGCTGTTGTGAGTGTCATAATGAGCTGTTAATGGAAAGAAAACGGCAAGGGACGGACAATACAGATTTCCTGTGGGCTGACCTGGGCTTGATAGACCAATATGGCCACCCCCTGTTGATGAGCCTGTTGCAGGGCTTCGGCATAACGGGGATCAATATGGGAGGCGGGGCGGAAGCGCTCTGCATCCAGGCGCAGAACGCAGAAAAAAATGATGCCCTCGTGGCCCTGATTGACGAGGGTGACGAGTTCATGCAGATGTCTGGTGCCCCGGGTGGTGACGGCGTCAGGAAACAAGGCCTGTCCGTTTTCACTCCAGGAGCAGCTTTTAATCTCAACAAAAATATGCCGATTCCCTTTGGTCAGTAACAGATCCAGGCGACTGCCTGAGCTCGTTTTGACCTCGGTGCGGATGGTGTCCATCTCTTTTAATTCTGCAATGATCCCCTCTTTTATGGCCTCGACGACGAGCTGATTGGCACGAACGGCGTTTACACCAATCCAGGTCGAACCTTCCTGGATTATTTCCAGGGTGTAGGCAGTTTTTCGTCGGGGGTTATCCGAACGGGAAAGAAAAACCGGACTGCCCGGGGTGGAACAGCCGCGCATCGCCCCCGAGTTGGGGCAGTGAACCGTTATTTCAGTTCCGTCTGGCAAGGCAACGAGGGCGAGAAATCGTTTATAGCGGCGGATGAGGGTCGCAGCCTGGAGTGGTGAACGAGGTGTCATTGGTTTTCATTTTTTCCGTCGTTTTTTTGACGGTGAACCGTCTAAATCTTTGAAGAACGCGACAGAATGCAGTAGAATGGCAACGAGATGAAGATTGTCGCTTCTTTGTTGTTTTTTGTTATTGTGAGTTGTGTTGTGGCCAGTCATAATGCCGGTCACCAGCGTCTCGTCGCAGATATAGCAGCACTATTTTACCCGTAAAGGAGAAGAATTTCCATGAAATTAGGGATCAACGGCCTTGGTCGCATCGGCAAACTGTCATTGTGGCATCATGTCTCACGAAAACATTTTTCGGAGTTGACGGTGAATGTCGGTCGGGAAATCGGACGAGGACTGCATGATCTGGCATCCTGTATTGAGAAGGACTCCTCGTATGGTCGTTTGAGTTCCTATCTGTATGGGCATAAGGGAGGCAGGGTCATCGAGGAGTTGGATGAGACGACGGGGCGCATGGTGATCAATGGCGTGCCGGTGGTGTTTCTGCGGAGTGCCCGTGATCCCAAGGATATCGCCTGGCAGGCCAACGGGGTCAAGCTGGTGGTGGATACGACCGGGGCCTTTACCGATCCGACGGCTGATGTCAATGCCCCCCGGGGCGCTTTGCGGGGGCACTTGCAGGCCGGAGCGGAAAAGGTGCTGCTCTCCGCTCCTTTCAAGATTAAATCCAAGGGGATGGATATGCCTGCCGATGCGGTGACCACGGTCATGGGTATCAATGAGGAGGATTATAACCCCTCCCGGCATTCGCTTATTTCAGCGGCCTCCTGCACAACCACCTGCCTTTCCTATATGATCAAGCCCTTGATGGAGAGTATTGGCGCGGAGAATTTTTTGTCGGCTTCGATGGTGACCATTCATGCGGCTACCGGCAGTCAGCAGGTTCTTGACCGTCTGCCTGGCAGCGGGGCCGTTGATCTGCGCAAGAACAGGTCTATTTTGAATAATATCATCCTGACAACGACTGGCGCGGCCAAGGCTCTGGCCCTGGTTATCCCCGAGATGAAATCCATCGGTTTTATCGCCGAATCGGTTCGTATTCCCACTTCCACTGGCTCCTTGATTGTGTTGGTGCTCAATATTCAGGATGACCTCGATCAGCCGGTAAAGCGCGAAAAAATCAACGGCATCTATCGGGACTATGCGAAAAACTCGCCCTATCTGGAGTACACCGAGGAGCAGAATGTCTCTTCCGATATTATCGGCGTGCCCCAGGCGGCGGCCGTTATTGAAGGAACGGAGACCCATACCCGTACCGCCACCATTGCCGTCAATCTTGATCGTATCAGCTCCTGCTCCCTCAGCGCCGGCGCCGAACGGACCCTGCAGGTGCCTATTACCCAGGCGGTTGTCTATGGCTGGTATGATAATGAACTGGGAAGCTATACCAACATGCTGGGCGATTTGACCGTCCAGGTGGCCGAGAAGATGGTCTGACGGGTAAGTAGCACTGTGGGCAAGTGGGTCAACAATAAGGAAGGAATGAGGCGATGAAGACGATCCGGGATATTGATCTGGCTGGCAAGCGGGTGCTGGTGCG
>DYNG01000199.1:1729-3468 GCA_020721165.1 Desulfocapsa sulfexigens | reverse complement strand
AATGGATCAGAGACTGCCTGGCTCTCATCCAGTTGATATTGCCCCTGAGCGTATTGATCTCGCCGTTATGCGCCAGATAGCGAAACGGCTGAGCCAAAGGCCACGACGGGAAGGTGTTGGTAGAAAAACGGCTGTGTACAAGGGCGATGGCCGACTCAAAATCTGCATCGTTTAGGTCTTGGAAATACCCTAGAAGCTGGTTTGTGATGAGCTGACCTTTGTAGAGAAGAGTTTTATAAGAGAGTGACGGTATATAAAAATACTCGCTGCCTCTTGCTTCTGATCTGCCGACTTGAGTATGAATATGCTTTCTAGCCACATAGAGTTTGCGTTCAAAACTCTCAGCATCTGCGATATGCGCCGGTCTTTTGATAAAAATATGATAGATGTATGGCTCTGTCGCTTTGACACTATTGCCAAGCGCGCCATTGTCTGTCGGCACAGGCCTCCATCCCAAAAACTCGAGCCCTATCTCTTTGATGCACGCTTCGACAATAGTCTGGCACTCTATGGAGCCTTCGGGGTCTCTAGGGACAAACACTACACCAACTCCATAGCTTCCAAATTCAGGCAAATCAATTTGCTGTTGTTTTGCAATTTTTCTTATGAACATGTCTGGCATCTGTACCAAAATCCCGGCTCCGTCACCGGCGTTTTTCTCAAAGCCCACAGCGCCGCGATGCTCGAGATTGGCCAATAGCTCTATCCCTTTTTGTACGATGTAGTGAGATTTTACTCCTTTGAGGTGAGCTACGAAACCGACACCGCACGCATCATGCTCAAATTCTGGGTCATACAAACCCTCTTTTTTGGGTAGATAATTTAGTTGCATATTTTTTCTTTCATGTGGGGTTGGTTGTTCTTAATTTTCGTCGGGGGACGAAGCAGATGAAGTTTTTTTGGTGGCGCGATGAAAATACCAATAGATCCCACCGGCAATAACCATTCCAAGCGGTACGAAAAAATACCAATGCTCTTTGGCATAAGTGATTATTTTCAAAATCTCTTCACCGAAGTACCAGGTAGGCACAATCGTAATTGCTGCCCAAACCCACGCGCTCAAGATATTGATAAAAGCAAATTTTTTGGCATCGTAGCGAGTAAGTCCTATCGAGATGGGGATGATCGTACGCATGCCGTACATATAGCGCTGCATAAATATGATAGGCCAACCGTATTTCTGAAGCATCAGATGAGCCAGCGCAAACTTTCTTCTTTGATTTCTAAGATTTTTATGGATGTAGCTTTTATTAAATCTTCCGGTATAAAAATAGATTTGATCACCTGCAAATCCGCCAAGTCCGGCAACAAAAATAGCCCAAAAGAGGTTCATATCTCCGGTATGACACAAGAGTCCCGCCATAAACAGTCCTGTCTCGCCCTCCATGATGCTCCATGCAAAGAGTATGATGTAACCGTATTCTTTCAAAAGCCATATCAATTTTTCTTCAAATCCACCTGCCGGAGCTTGATAGAGGGCGTATCCCACAAACGACAAAAACAGTACAACTACAACAAAAAGTAATTTGCCCGAATGCGCCTTGAAAGTTTTCATACAATAGCCTGATTATTTAAATTAGTATTATTATAGCTATTTACCTTGCAAATTCCGGTTATTTGCGGACCAAATAAGGGACAAGATCGATCAGTGAGACGCCTGGTTACTATTGCCATAAGCAAACGAAAGATATAATGATCAAATGAAGCCTATCTATATCACAGATCTTGACCATACATTT
>DYNG01000199.1:0-1629 GCA_020721165.1 Desulfocapsa sulfexigens | reverse complement strand
GGTGACCAAGTCGAACTCAAACTCTCCCCCGAGAAATACAACGGCGGATATTTCTTGACCGTCTTGCATCCCCATGGTGACAAAGCTCATGCTCTAGAAACGATTGCCGATCATCTTGGACGGGAACTGAGAGATTTTACCGTCTTTGGCGACAGTATCAATGATCTGGGGATGTTTGATAAAGCCGGGACAGCAGTTGCAGTCAAAAATGCTCTCGATGAAGTCAAAGCAAATGCCGATATTGTTTTGCCTCATACCAATGACGAGGATGCGGTAGCAAAGTACCTAGCAAGCCTCTAGCTTTGACTAAATAGCGCACAATTGAGCGCATCGAGTCTTTCCGGTGTGCCGATATCACGCCACTCGCCATCAAATAATACGCCACTTACAAGACCGTGTGATATAGACTGAGTCAAAATTGGCGCAAGCGCTCTTTTGCCATATTCCAATGAATAAAAAAGGTCTGGATCGTAATACCCGATCCCGGAAAAAGTATACCTCACCACGCCTTCGCCGATAAGCTTTCCATCATGCAGCACAAAGTCGCCTTTGGGATTGTGCTCAGGATTCGGTACAAGTATCAAATGAGCTAGTATCCCATCATCTAACTCGAAGTTGTTATCAAACTCATAATCACACCAAACATCGCCGTTTACTATCAAAAATGGCTCACTTCCAATAAGCGGTAATGCTTTTACAATGCCCCCTGCACTCTCCAAAGCTCCCTCATTTTGCTCATCTGAGAAATGTAACTTCACACCCCACTTAGAGCCGTCGCCCAAAGCTTCTGGTATCATATATCCCAAATGAGCTATATTGATGATGATTTCTTTAAATCCGGCATTTGCTAACTTCTCTATATGCCAAACTATCAGAGGTTTACCGCCTATTTCAAGTAACGGTTTTGGGAATTTGTCCGTAAGAGGCCGCATCCTCTCACCTCTACCGGCTGCTAATATCATCGCTTTTTTCATCTTTTTTTCCTCTATAAAATATCCAACAATTCTTTTGTCTGCGGATATTTTTTCGCAGTTTTTATAACATACTTTAATGTCAAAGGAATATCATTTAGATACCCATCCTTGCCGTCACGGTGATATAGCCTTGCAAAAATGCCTAGCACCTTGATATGCCTTTGAAGCCCCATCATATCAAACCATCTTAGCATTGTTTCATTGTCTATATCTATACCTTTTTTGTCTCTAAAGTACAAAACCAAATCATTTCGTTTTGACTCATCTATCTCTACATAACAATCCTTGAGCAGTGAAACCAAATCATAAGTAACTGCTCCGCTTCTGGCATCTTGGAAATCAATCACACCAAGGGTATCATCGCTCTTTATCATGATATTTCGTGAGTGAAAATCACGATGTACAAAAATTCCTTGCGGCTGAATCAAAACTTCATCAGCTATAAAATCAAGAATAGCATTAAGCTTAGATTTTTGCTCATCATTTAAAAAAATATTTAAATGTTTTTGCAGATACCACTCTTCCATCAAATTCATCTCAAAAAGCAAAAACTCTCTATCATAAGGCAAAAGATTTAATATGTCTGATTTTTGCATAGAGACTATCTCATTAATTGCTTTTTTATAATACTCTTTTTTATTATTATCATTTAGCG
>DYNG01000198.1 GCA_020721165.1 Desulfocapsa sulfexigens | reverse complement strand
TACGGAGGCCTTTCCCTGCATTGTCATCAACAGGCCCCCTTTTTTGGGCATCTGCAATCGGTGCCTGGGATTCCTTTAATACTTCCCTTACTGTAATTACATCATCGTTTACTATTGCAGCTATTGCGTTTACACGCACAGCTCCAGCTGGCAACGGTGGCATTACAGGCTGCGGGAGGTTAAGGGTAACAGGCTTTGCCGGAGCATCCGGAGCAGGGGCCGGAGGTGTGGAGGCACATCCGGCTACTATCAGCAATATTGGTAATAACTTGACAGAACTAAGCTTCATTTTATATTCCTCTGGATTAAATTACTTCTTTTCTACCGGTGCTGTCGGGAGTGCAGGTTTTGCTGCATCCTGGGGCTGGGCGGCCGGCTGCTGAGGCGCCGGAGTCTCACCCTTGATATCTATCTTTGCGCCTTTTTTCAGATCTTCTCTCAGTTTCATGAATGCCTGCTGCTGCTTCTGTGGAAGCATGGAGGCCTTGATCTGATCTTTTACTTCATCAAATGATCTTGTTCCGGCAGCACGCTTTCCGGTTACCTTGATTATATGATATCCGAATTCACTCTTTACTATACCTGATGTCTCACCATCTTTAAGGGAAAATGCGGTCTGCTCGAAAACAGGAACCATGCTCCCCTTTGCAAACCATCCGAGGTCGCCCCCCTTTGCGGCAGAGCTGTCTACAGACTTTGCCTTTGCCACATCCTCAAACTTTGCGCCGCCTTTCAACTGTGCCTGTACGGCTTTTGCCTCTTCTTCAGATTTTACAAGAATATGGCTGGCCCTTACCTGCTCCCCGCCTTTAAACTTGTCAAGATTCTGCTCGTAGAATTTTTTCATTTCATCATCAGAAACCTTGGCGTCGGCCTCAATCTTCTTTTTCAGGTATGTGTCAACTACAATCCGTTTCCTGATATCAACCAGTTTGTCTTCAACTTCCTTACTCTTGTCCACTCCATCCTTCTTTGCCTGCTGAAGAACCAGTTCGCGCATTACGAGTGTATCAATGAGCTCTTTGTGAATCTGTGGGGTTTCGGCCATAGCCCTTAAATACTCAGGCAGACTCTTTACTTCGCGGTCAAAATCGTCTGATGTAATGGCCACGCCATTAACCTCTGCCAGCACCTTTGCAGGCTTTTTGGAAGAACTGCTTCCAGTGTCGGACGGGGTTCCCCCCTGACACGCGACAAGAGAGGCAAGTCCAATGGATACGATAGACATCTTCAAGAATGTACTGGTGTTCACGGCGGCTCCTTTTACTTTGGAAACATTGATATTAAAAACTTATGAAAAGTACCACAGATGCCCGATCCCTTGCAAGAAAGTAAACTCTCCCGCCCACATTAGGCATTTTTATGCCCGATTAAACTAAAATCGCCACTCCACACCGATTTTAGCGCTGTTCCCGACAGTTGAATCAGAAGCATTCAGCTGATATTCAACAAGAAGCTTCAGCTCCTTACGGATGGACAAGCTGATTCTGACAGATGATTCAAGACTGTCCTGGCTGTCAAGAAAACCGCCTGTTTCAAATCCGGCTGTCGTACCTGAAAATGAAGCCCTGAGCATATCCCTCTGATTATTGAACTCATGGTTCCAGAAAGCTGAAACCCCAAACTCCCCCTCTCCGATTCCAGTCGGGAATCGCAGTCCGATTCTCGGACCGAGATTGGTTCTCAAAGACCATGTATCCGTTCCACGAACATCGAGATTTGCAGCTCCGGCGTTGGTTTCCCTGTAGCCATCCTGGAAGAGCCCTGAAACATAAAGACCTGTAACAGGTTCAATATAAAAATAAGAGGAAGGATTAAAACGGTATGCTGCGCTTATAAGACCTGAAATCTGATGACCGTTGTAAATACCTGATGCGGTTCTGTCAAAAATATCGAAAACTATTCGTCGGCGGCTGTCATAACGGTTATAGCTGTAGCCCGCCACAACATCCGCATGCAGTGGGCCGCCACCAACGGAGGCGAACAGCATTGGACTGACACTGTCTGTGCCTGAACTGCTTTTGGCTGTATCCCTGCCTGTAATGTACCCCTGACTACCACCTAATGCGAAACCAGCAACAGAATCAGTACTGAAAAACTTTTCAAAACCGGCCATTGCGGACCACCCCTGCCAGGTGAATCCCGGTATTGAACCATCTGAATCATGGGTTCCCCAGTCTCCCCCGGCAACTGCAAAACCGTGCCATCCGGAATCGCTTGCTGCAAGTAGCGACGGATCACCGTCGTTTACGGGGTTTAGGGCTGCATATAAAAGAGGCGCGCTGCTCTCTGGAGCCACCCTGCTGCGGTTTTGAAGCAGTGTCAGCCTGTTTCTGTCCGAAGTGAATGAAAATCGGGGCAACGCTGCGTTTACAACAGGAGAAAGCTGGCGAAAAGCATCGGCAACGGCGGATGCAGCAGGCAGGAAGTCAATCGTCGAGAGGATCATCGCCATGTCAGGGGTTGGGGCTGCAAGCTGGCCCTGTAATGCCGAAGAGACTGAAACAAGTCCGGGATCAAGAGGCGCAACGACATTTGGGTACGGAACTCTTATTACATTAAGGTTCAGGCCGCCTGCCACGGTATTCTGTGAAAAATCAAAAACAGGATATGGATCAACAATTGTAGAAAAGACCCCTGTGACTGCACCCTGTGCAACAAGATAGCTGGAATATGCCGGAAGCAGTCCGGTGCCAGTAAAGACAGGCGCTATTGTACTTCCGTTCTGAAGATGTATCTCCGAAGCCTGCAGGATGGAGGCTGTCCCGCTTGAACGGTCAAGCAAGGCCTGCCATCTGCTCCCCTGTCTGAAAGTGATCCTGTCTGCCCCTGTTCCCAGTGAAACCGGGCCTCTTACAACGCCTCCATTTTCAACCGAAAGGCTGTCATTGCCCGCCCCTGTTCGCATGGCATAGCTGTTCCCGGAGATTAGCCCGTAGTTTATGACATTTACACCCTGGCCGTTTGGACTACCGCCTATGGCCACATCATCCCCATTCATAATTCCGCTGCTGCTGTTTACGAGTGTGCCCCCATCAACAAACCAGACACTCGTGCCAGCCGGGCCGTCGCCATAGTATTTCTGAAAAGTTGGACCGGATATTGTTCCGTTGTTTACAACCGTGTAGCCCCCGGATGAAACAAGTATCCCTTCACCACCGCTTACCACAGCACCGGGGGCAATAGTCACGCTGCTGCCGGTGGGCTGGAATTTTGTGCCTGTCCAGAGGGTGTCAAGGGAGCCGGTTACATGAAAGTTTCCTGCACCGTCGCCGTCACTGCCAACCTTGTAGAGGTATGACTGTATGGAGTAAACCGCAAAGGTTACCAGTGGGGAGGTGACACCGGATCTGGTTCCAAGAATCACAAATTCACTCAACCCGTTGATCCCTGCCAGGGTGGACTGATCCCCACCCCAGTCGGAGGTGTAGCCAAGCTGGGTCCAGGGATAGCGGTTATCAGGATTTACTGCCC
>DYNG01000197.1 GCA_020721165.1 Desulfocapsa sulfexigens | reverse complement strand
TCCAGGGGGGTGATTTGTGGGGTTTCTGCTTGTCGGTCAACTGGGCCGAGCCGTTTTTGACCAGAATTTCAGCAATGACCAGAGGGGGAGGCGCGGGCCGTTCCTGTCCCTGAGAGTGGGAAAGGGGAGTGGCAAAGAACGAGCTCACGACCGACGAACCGTCTCGTGTCTCGATGGATAATCGCGGATTGTCGAATTGAAGGGTGTGGATAGTCAGGCCTTTTCTGATCGGTTGCCAGGAGCCGTTGATCTGGAGGGTCGGCGCTTGCAGGGAGAGAGTCTGTTCGCTATTGGTCAGATGCAGATCGGTGGCCTTGAGGGTGAAGGCCAGGGTAAGGCGCTTATTTTTACCGTCGGCAGGGGCAAAGGAGATGGTAACGGCGCCATTGCCCTTGCCGCTGATGAGTTTCAGGGAATTGGGCAGCGGCAGGTAGGCAAAATAGAGGGGCAAATCAAGATTTTCCAACGAGCAGGAGAAATTCGTCGGCTGTGCGCCTGGCTCATTCGATTGGGTCGCCCTGCTCCTGTCTGTCTCGGGCAGTGTGTCAGCAGAGGTGAACCTGAGGGGACTGCCATTGATGATGGCAGAAAAATGGGGGGAAAGGGCGCCTGTCTTGGCGCTGGGGGTATCAGAAAAACTGGGAATATCAAGGTCTATCTGTTCAACCCGGTGTTTTTGACCGGTCAGGCGGTCATCAAATGAAAGGGCGCTGTTCTTGATTTTGAGTGCGTTCAGTGAAAAATGTGGGACAGCGGCGAGAGCGGCCTGATCTGTTCCAGCGGCGCTCCGACCTGGATTGATGAAGGGAAGATTGTAGCTGTTATCAGGAAAGCGGACCAGGTCGGCGGTCCCTCCCTCTATTTCCACGAAATCGCAGGCGATTTCCTGTCGCAGCAGGGTGGACAGCGAGACGGTGGTCAGCAGAGAGTTGATACGAAAAGGGGGCGCATCGGCAGCCGCATCGGGGAGTGGTTGTGGTGTCCCAACAATATCAAGGAGTTGCAGGTGGAAGGTAAAAGGATTGAAGACTGCCTTCCCGACCTGCCACTCCATATTTGTGGCGGCCTGCAAAGAGGAACACAGGTATTTCGTCAATAGGGAGGGGGCAAGAAAAAAAGCCGCCAGGCCATACAGGAGAATCAAGACCAGGGGGGATCCGACGATGAAGGCCATCCACGGTTGAGATAGCGGTGGATTTCTCCTTTTTTTTCGGATGGTTCGTGAATCTGATGGAATCTTCTTCTGTTCTTTGCGCGGGTTCCGTTGCCTGGGGGGCTTTGATTGCGGAGTGATGGGAATGGCGCCAAACAAATCGGACATGATGATTCTGTGTTCAGGATGGAGCGGGTGAAAATGGCATGGGGATTAGGGACACGGCCAGAATAAATTGTTCCATATCGCGCAGGATTTTCAGTCATCCCCCAAGGGGACTTCCTGTGGGGCGTATTCGAGGAGTGGAAAGAAGCGCATAGCAGGGCTATGAAACTCTTTCCATGACGAAGAAGATGACTGAAAAGACCAGCAGGACGGGATGATTTATTCTGACCGAGTCCCATACCCCTCATTTCTAATCTTGAACAGAACAGCCCCCTTTTTCGCAGGTCACGACCGCAACGAGAAAAAAGACATTTAGCCCTCTTTTCTTTAACTCTTTATAAGCCATTTCGGCTCGGGCACCAGTGGAGCAATGGATATAAATCTTCTGTTGCGAATTTATCTCTTGAATATGACAGAGGGGATCCTGCTTGTCCTGACACAACAGGTTCAAAGGAACGAGATGGGCCTGGGGAAATTTTCCCTTGGCTGTTTCTTCGGGGCCTCGTACATCCAGGATCAGGGCCTTGTTCGGATCTTTCAAGGCAGCTTCAAAATCAGCTCGGCTGACTTCACCCTCTTCTAATTTTCGGGTCCATCGGGGTTTGGTCTCCACTGGCCCCTTTTGCAACGACCCGCCAATCTGGAGCCAGCCTTCAAAATTCCCCTCGATGAGGGCGACTCGTTTGTAGTCATTTTCACGAAGAAGCGTGAGCGCGGCAAGGCTTTCGGCATCAGAATCGCTATAGAGAACCACCGGGGCCTTCATCGGGATTAGATCAAACGAGTCTGTAAATGTGGCCGAGGGCATGTTGATGGATCGAGGAATTCGAGCCTTTTCGGCCTTCTCAGTTGAGCGCAGGTCAATCAAAACGATATTGCCGCTGAAAATCTCATCATTGGTGGCGTAAGTGGGATACCCGGCTTTGATCCACCCGCGGATTCCGGCAAACAGGATCTTTACATTGGTATATCCGGCTTTTGCCGCCTGGCCGGCGGATTTTGAACTCATATTACAGGTAACGCCATCGCAGTAAAAGATCAGAGGACTGTTTTTGTCAGGGGGGAGTTTGGGCAAAAGTCTTACCATGTCGCCGCTGGGGATGGAAATTGCTCCGGGAAGATGCGATTCCGCAAAGCGAGAAGCCGGCCGGGAGTCAATCAGGAAAATTTTTTCCTTACGCTTCATAAGCCCTTGCAGATCAGGGATTTCAATGCTGGTGACCCCCTTGGGGAGTTCGGCCAGCTTTTGCTGGATGTCAATGGCATGGGGCTTGCCCTCAATCATCTCGTAGGTCACAACGGCATTGCAGCCTTTCACTGCATATTCGAGGCCGCCAGTTATGTCATCAAAGGACATCATAACTGTTTCACCATTCTCCTGCTCGATGGAAATCTCTTTGGCCTTGTTGGATTTACCAACAACTTTGCCGATGGAAAGATCGCTGCCGTCAGTGGTATCCGTTGCCTCTTTGGCGACAGATATTGTTGTGGCCGATATCAGTCCGGCGAAGACAAACAATGTGAGAAAAGATATCCGTAAAATTCCTTGGTTCATGAGCCGGCCTTTTGTGGGGGATTGATGAAGGGGTCTCCTGCCTGTGTTTTCTCTGCCATACGCCATTCTTTTTCATGTCTGGCAAAAGAAGTTCTTGAAAGAGATGAACCCTTTATTGTACACTACTCTGTGAAAAAAATAAAAAGATAAATGGTGTCATCCCGACAATGGCACTACCGGTGAGGTCTTTGCCGGACTGATCCCAAAATTGACGCTTCCATTCTTCATCGTCGTCTCATCTACCTCTGTTTATGCTTGAAATACTGCAATCACTGCGCTGGCAGGATGTCCTCGATATTCTGGTTGTCGCCTTTATTATTCATCAATTGATCCTGATCATCAAAGGCACCCGGTCGGTGCAGATGATTCTGGGTCTGGTGTTTCTGGTCGCGTTGTATTTCATGTCGGTGGCCCTCGATATGGCGACCTTGCAATGGTTATTGAACACCTTTCTCAGCTCACTTTTTTTGATTGTCATTATCGTTTTCCAAAGTGATATCCGGCGCGCCCTGACCCAGGTGGGACAATCGCCTTTTCAGAAAAATCGTGATATGGCTGAAAAAGAACTGGATGAAATTGTGCGGGCAGCTTTTTATCTGTCCA
>DYNG01000196.1 GCA_020721165.1 Desulfocapsa sulfexigens | reverse complement strand
AAATGGACACCATACCCGTAAAAATAGATAACATCTATGGTCAAAAAACGATGAGAGAGAAGGAGGATTGCCATCAGCAGCACAATACTGAATATTTTCTTTCCTTTACACAGAACGAAGATCGCGATGACTACAATCGGGAGCATAAGATAAAAAAACATTTCCTGGGCTATGGTCCACAGATGACCATCACCCTGCAAAAAAAGATAATGGCGAAAGGCCTGTGGACCCTTGTTGAAAAAGAGCATGGTGATTGTGATAAAGGTGTAATACATAGGCAGAATTCGTTTCAATCTGCGAAAAATAAAGGTGCTCATGTAACGGTAGGAGACAGCCCTACTTGGTTCTTGGATAAAAGGAGTGGCCAGCAAGAACCCGCTGAGGGCGAAAAAAAGCCGCACTCCAAGCGCGCCTATCCCGCTCAACACGCCCGTATGTTCAGCCAGGACCATAAGAGCCGCCAAGCCGCGAATGCCATCCAGAGACCCGATATTGGTACCCAGTGACGAGGCCTTGTGCTGAAGGTCCCGAATTGCCGGGAACGCTTGCCAGGAAAAGTTGGAGATAAAGAGAAAGAAGGCATAGCTGAACACCAGCGGCAAAACGATGGAGATGAAAATATTACGGTATCGCAGCTCCCCCTTGCTGGTCATATAAGGGTCATTGGACACAGATGTGACCAGCAGGTAGTCGTCCATGAGGGTAAAGACAGCAGTATCACTCTGCGGGGTAAACTGTTCAGCAATCTGCCCGGGCTGAAGGTGTACTGTTTTTCCAAAATGACTATGGAACTCCATACTATACAGCTTCACTGAGCCCGGTTGTGCCCCAAGATCAACGCGCATTCGCCTGGCAACCCGGTCTCCCAGATGGATGTCGCGCTTCTCTTTCTTCCCGCTCGCAAAAACCTGAGATTGCTTTGAGAGTTTTTCGTTAAAATGATGCGTCGCTGAATAGTAGATACGCACACTATCGGCATGATCAAATTCGGCCTCAATGGTGACTTTGGCAACGCTGGAGAGAACAATGTAGGAGAGCAGGAGTTTGATAAAGACAAAGAACAACACAGCGCTTCCAACTTGCATCCATATCGGCTTTATCCTGGTTATTTGGGGACTTAATCCCAGATCAGAATTCATTTGAGCATACTAAAAAAAGGGGACTCGTTTAGAAATCAAGGTATTCGTTTTTTTTTACAAACTCTGATAACTTTTTTCATATTTTCTCGACTGGAGCACGGTCATTTTTTGCTTATCACTTACAATTGACTTTCCCCCTGTAATGTTCGATCAATATATCGAGCGACATGAAGATGTAAAACCATATCGGGATGATACAATGAAATAAATTCCTTGAGATCATGAAGTTCCACTTCACGGCTATAAATGACTTCCGCAAAGGATTCGGAAAGATATTTTTTCATATAATCGAGAAAAGAATCTCCGATCACTAAAATACGCATGTTCGTTGCGGAGGGGCAGACAGTCCTGGTTAATTGAAGATCAGCGGACACCTGCTCGTTAACATAGTTTTTTTCTCCTTGTGAGCAGGCATCTGTTATCGTCAACCCTTCAAGATCTTCGGTGAGGACACCTTTGAGTCCTAAAAGTAAAGCCAAATCCCCACTTACGCCTTTTATCGTCTGCGCATGCACCTTCTCCTCCGACAAGGGGACGATGGCGGGATACCAAGTTTTGACCCTGTCAATAATCTCAAGATAAGAAAGGTAAGCGCCCCGATCATTCCAGTGAGTGTCCGTTTTGTAATAGAGGCTCCCACTCTCTTTGTGGCGCTGCATAAGTGTCGTCAAGTCCAGAAAATGAGAATTGACCGCCCTGGTGTCCAGGAAAGAGCTTATCTGCATTGATTTTGTCACGCCGCGGTGCTCAACAAGTCGGCTCGGCAAGTATTCTGAATACACAGAAGTTTTATTCGGAGCGACAACAAGCAGGTAGTTGCCATCCCATTCCGCCAACCGTGCTTGCCGCTGCTCGAGAATCTGCTCCCACTGATCAAGTCGCTCTGAAGAAACCTGATCAGTGCCGAGAAAATCATGCAATTCCCAGTCACCAGCATTAAAGAGCCAACCATCCTTACCAATGATGACCATAAAATTAGGACTGGTGCCAAAAAGACGAATCCGCAACAGGCTATTGAGAGAAACGAGAGGAAATCGTTTGAAGAAATGATCATTATAGTAAATTTCAAAAGACTTGGTAAATTCCTTAAGGGCTTTTTTGAGCGCGATATCAGAACGATACCAGGGAAGAGCGGGAAAAGAGGCAAGCTCCCGTTTTTCCGTGACTGAAAACTTCTGCTTCTCTGACAGAATCGTGCCAATACAAGGAACGGCAAGGGTAAAGAGAAACACGCCAATCAGTATCTTGTGAAAAAAAGATGAGAGCATAGGGGAACACATTAGAAGCGAAAGTAAATGAAGGGATTATATGTACCTGAAGCCAGGGAGAGAATGCTGAGCGACAGCAGCAAGGCCAGCAGGAATACTTTGCCCCCGTAAAGAAAGGTTCCCATAAAAAGAGATCGTTCAGCAGGAGCGGCTTCCAGGCAACGACTGGCTCTTTGCTGAAGATAAGGGTAAATCGGTATTGAACAACAAATGGCCACAAGGAGAAAGAAAAATGTCATCGCATCTGTTTTGGCCAGTACCCATGGATGAATTCGAACTGCATCCCCCCCAAAAAACATGGCCCCCAGATATTGCATGCCTGCCTGTAATGTTTCAGCCCGAAAGAAAACCCAGCCGATCACCACAACGAGCATGGCATAGACATGGCGGAACAGTCGTGGGCAGGCCGCGAGAAGGGCATTCAAGCCAAGTCGCTCCAGAATCAGGAAAAAACCATGATAGCATCCCCAAGCGAGAAAGGTCCATCCAGCCCCATGCCAGAGACCACAGAGGGCGAAAACGATCAACAGGTTACAATATGTCCGCCCTACCCCGTAACGACTACCGCCAAGCGGTATATACAGGTAATCCCGTAACCAGGTGGAAAGCGAGATGTGCCATCTGCGCCAGAATTCCTGTAACGATTGAGAGATATAAGGATAGTTAAAATTCTCGAGAAAATGGAAACCGAACATTCTTCCCAAGCCTATAGCCATGTCGGAATAACCAGAAAAATCAAAATAAATCTGTAAGGTGTAGCAAACGATTCCAAGCCAGGCATGGGGGGCAGTCAAAAAATTCCCAGGAATTGCAAAGATTGAATCGGCGATATCAGCCATGACATTGGCAATCAACACCTTTTTAGCCAAGCCCATGATAAACCGTTCGATACCTGAAGCAAAAATTGCAGGGCTATGAATCCGACGAGTGATTTGTTCCGCAACATCATGATAACGAACAATGGGCCCGGCAATCAACTGAGGAAAAAGAGAAATATAGAGACCAAGCTTAAACGGATTTTTTTGGGCAGAGGTATCTCTCCGGAAGACATCAATGACATACGAGAGGGCTTGAAA
>DYNG01000195.1 GCA_020721165.1 Desulfocapsa sulfexigens | reverse complement strand
ATCCCGAACCTGATACGAATGAAATGTGCCAAGTCAAAGTGCGACCGGATCAGGAAGTCTGAACCTCACAGGCTGTCTAAGGGGCTTGTCACCCCATGGCCGCCGCGATTAAGGACGCGGGTGTAAATCATGGTGGTGGAGATATCGGCATGGCCCAGCAATTCCTGGATAGTCCGAATATCATAGCCGCTCTCCAGCAAATGGGTGGCAAAGCTGTGGCGCAGGGCGTGACAATTGACCTGTTTGGTGATTGCTGCCGCCGTCGCCGCCTTTTTGACGCTCTTTTGCAGGCCGTTCTCATGGATATGATGCCGCCTGGTCGCGCCGCTACGCGGATCTTGAGATAATCGTCCGCTGGGAAAGACATACTGCCACATCCATTCCCGGACACTATTGGGGTATTTTCGTGCCAGGGCATCAGGCAGAAAGACCTCACCCAGACCCTGCGCCAGATCATCCTGATGCAATCGCCGTGTCTGGTCAAGGTGGTGGGTCAACATCTCCCGCAGGCTCCTGGGCAAAGGAACGACCCTGTCTTTTTGCCCTTTGCCGTCGCGGATCATGATCTGGTTCTGATCAAAATCAATATCCTTAACCCGCAGCCGCACACATTCCATCAGCTGCATCCCCGTTCCGTACAACAAGGCCGCCATCAGATAGTGGAGGTTGCTTATTTTTTCCAGCTTCACCAGCAATCGTCCGGCTTCATTGCGGCTCAGGACAACCGGCAAGCGCCTCGGCCTTTTGGCGCGGACAAAATCATCCAGAATGCCGACTTCCCGTTTCAGTGCCTGGGTAAAATAGAAGATCAGGGCGTTCAAGGCCTGATTCTGGGTGCTGGCCGCCACCTGACCGCGCACCGCCAAATCCTGCAAAAAGGCGACAATGTCCGCCTCGTCCAGAGCCGTGACCTCCTTATCCCCCGCAAACAGCAGAAAACGACATGCCCAGCTCAGATATGCCTGTTCGGTGCTGATGGAATAGTTCCTCTGCCGGATGACATTCACCAGTTCATCAAGAGAACTGCCATGGCGGTCGCGCACTGCGTCTGGCAGCGGCATCCGGCCAGCAGGTTCGGAGGTGGGCAAGAACCCGCCTGAGCGGGCAATGGTCGGATGAGAATCCGCCAGATCCTGAGCGGAGTTGCGCCAATACTCCCAGTTGACCTGAGAGCTGGCGGGGGCATTGGCCGTTTCCAATAAAATCCGTATAGCATCAACAATCTGAAGAAACTGCCATCCCTGAAGCCCAGCTTTTCGCCCCTGTTCCTCCAGGTAACGGTTGACATCAGTCGCGCTGTGCTCAAGCAGTTTCCGCCCTTGGGCAGCCTTGATAAAGTCCTCCGCCCGCATCACAAACCAGCGCTGAGCGCTCTCTTTCACCCCTTGTTTTTTGAGGTTTTTAATATATTTTCCCCAAAAAACAGCAACATTCTTTTCAGAAAAATTTGCTTTTGCCCGCTGCATCATGTAAGGTTCTCTCGGTTAAAAATTTTGTTTGCGTTTTTATAAGCACGACATGTTTTTTAGAGAAGTAATACGCAGAAAGAAATATGTCAATAGGTGGAGTAGTCAAGCAAGGCAATTCTGCCTAATATACTGTTAGCCGTCACGAGGCCCCACATGTGTAATGCTGCGACCCGAATCGCCTTGCTGGCGGCCACCTTGCTTGCAACCGCTTGCGCAAGCACGAGTGTCAAATTGACGCCCGAACCACCGGCATCGCCTTGCCAGGGAGCGAGTGAACAGGTGTCTGCTCTGGTGCTATGGGCCCCCCGCTGGCGGCCAGAGCAGAAGGATGTTGCGCTTCGAGAAGAAGCCGCGCAGCAAGGAATCACTCGGTTTTTCGAAACCTCGGCTTGCTTCGCTCATGCCGAGGTCAAAAGGGTCTCCCCGGAGTCCGTGGGGCAACAAGTACAGATTCAGCGCCTCGTTGCAGACGCGGTGAGCGAACCGAACCGTGTTCTGGTCGTTGTAGTTCGCGAACTCGGACCGGTCGTGAAGGTATTGTCTTCATCTGCTTTGGTCGAAGGCGGAACGGAGGTTGTGCTTGACATCAGTCAATATGCGATCCAGGAGGCAGGCCCGCAGCTCGCCTACTCGGTACGCTGGCAGAACGGCGGGCCAGGGGTCGTCAAGGGAGTCGCCACGCTGCCCGCTGATATGGAGGCCGCGCTCGATGCAGGTCTCAAGCCAAGGCGCACGCAGTGACGGCGAACCCTTCCATCGAGGGGACATCCACAAGCGTACTTCGCCCACTTGCGGCCGCCCCTCATGTCATACATTGAAACATGTTGACACATAGTCTTAATATGGTACCATATTCGGACAGGAGGTCGCATCATGAATATCTCATCTGACATCAAGCCAATTTCTTTTCTTAAATCTCACGCTGCGGATATTTTAAAACATATCAACGAAACTCACCGTCCTATTGTTATTACTCAAAACGGCGAACCCAGAGCAGTTCTTCAAGACCCAGAAAGCTATGACAACATGCGCAAAGCTATTGGCCTCTTGAAGCTCATTTCCCAAGGCGAAGAGGACATCAAGCAAGGGAAAACAAAAAGCCAAGAGGATGTTTTTAGAGGCATTGAAAACATTTTGGCAAAGCAAAACAAATGAACACAATGTACAAAGTTTTTTGGGCCAGTGTTGCGGAGGATGACCTCAAAAACATTATTCTGTATATCGCCAAAGATAACCCCACCAACGCGAAAACAATTCTCGGGAAGATCACGGGAAAAGCATCAAGCCTCACGCAGCTTCCCGAAAGAGGTCGGACCGTACCCGAACTTCAAGATCAGGGCATATTCCTTTACCGAGAACTCATTATTGCCCCTTGGAGAATTATTTACAGAATTTCCGACAAGAAAGTTTATGTTTTATCAGTGCTTGATTCACGACAGAATATTGAGGATATCCTCCTGAAAAGATTAATAGAAATATAAAAGATCAGATTCTAATTATTTTCAGAAAAAGAAGTAATTTCCGGGATAGAAATAAAGCCCCTTCACAATGACACCATACAGGAGCAACACCTTATGACCACAAAACTCCGACAAATTCTCTTTTTCTCGCTCTTGGTCTGCGGAGCCCCATTTTTTTCCTCCTGCTACACACCAGCCGGCAGAAGCGCCGGCGAGGTTATTGACGATGCCGCCATTACCACGGAAATCAAGGCGACATTACTGGCCGACAAGGTCTTGAGTGGGATTGCCATTTCTGTCACGACTTTTGAAGGCCAGGTCACCCTGACTGGCGCCGTCCACACGGTTGAACAAAGGCAAAAGGCATCGTCTATCGCCCAATCTGTCAAAGGGGTGAAAAAAGTTGACAATCATCTTAAAATCAAATGACCATCAGCCCCACCCTCTTGGAAATACGGGAACATACTGAAGCCGGATATAAGCCGCTCATTGATTATGGCAACTGGCGGGTGGCGATTCTTAATTTCAGCGAGGAGTTGTTAGCTGAAAATATCACGGCCCTGCAAC
>DYNG01000194.1 GCA_020721165.1 Desulfocapsa sulfexigens | reverse complement strand
AAGCCGATATCCTTGCCCGCCTCAATGGCTGCCAGCGTAGGCAATAATCCGGCCGCGCCCACAATGGCCGAAATCGTCATGGCAACCGATTCAAGACTGGCAACCCGGGCCGTCCCCTCCACCCCCCACACAATGCGGGAACGATAGTGCTCAGGGAGCAGAGTCTTCAACTGATCTGCCCTCTCCTTATCAGCCACCGAGACCAGTTCCGGGGCAAACTCCAGCACCTGCCGACTCAATAACTCGACATTAGCGCCAGCCGCTAAACCGGCGATATCAAACCTGTCGGGAAACTGCCGGACGACATCCAGCACACTGCGACCAATGGAGCCCGTCGAGCCCAGGACTGACAAGACTTTCATGGCGATGACACCATTCCCAACCCCTGATAGCAGACCAGGAGATAATAAAGCGCTGGGGCAGCAAACAGAAGAGAATCAACTCGATCCAGGATACCGCCATGTCCGCCCAGCAGTGTCCCAGAATCCTTGGCGCCGGTGGCCCTTTTCACAACCGATTCAGTCAGATCACCGGCAATGCCGACACCAGTGAGAATCATCACTGTCATCACCAGTAAAACATTCACTGGCAATCGTACACTCATAGCCATCAACGAGGCCAGTATAATAGCGGTAACCAGCCCTCCGACCGCGCCCTCAACCGTTTTGTTGGGACTGATGGCAGGACAGAGCTTTGTTTTGCCCATCGCCCGGCCAAAGTAATAGGCCCCGGAATCCGAACCGGCAGTGATGGCAGACAGCACCAGTAACCAGGAACTTCCTTGGGGTAATTGAAAGAGCAGCAGTAGATGGGCGCCAAGAAACCCCACATACACGATGCCCCACAATGCCCGCTCAAAAAAGGGCAAGGGTTCGGGAAGATCGTTATAACGAAAAAAAAGATACCCGGTCAGCAAGAGAAAAGAAAGAAAGAGGCCGCCAGCGATTCCACAGGCCGGGAAACTCATCAGAAAGAGAGACGGCAGGAAGGCCAGAAGAAGAAAGAGATACCGAAAGGATTTTTTCTGATCAGGAAAAGTCATTTTCCGGTATTCCGAGGCAGCAATCCCCAGAATCAATAACACAACACCTGCAAAGATCGAAAAAGAACCGTAAACCAACAAAAGCAACCAGCATACAGCCAAGGTCAGACCGGGAATCAATCGGTTCATAACGAGTCCCTACGGTTAAGGTGGAAGTCAAGAGATCAGTTTTGCTTTGTATCCAGCAGTTGCTCGCGGGTCTTCCCGAAGCGGCGCTCCCGTTGCTGAAAATCAGCGATGGCCTGAAGGAATGCCTCCTTACGAAAATCGGGCCACATCGTTTCCGTAAAATAGATTTCACTGTACGAGGCCTGCCAAAGCAGGAAATTGGACAAACGGGCTTCCCCGCCAGTGCGAATCAATAAATCGGGATCAACCAAATCAGCGGTATCCAAAGAGGCAGAAACCATCTCTTCGGTGATATCCTGCGGAAGAAGCTCTCCCGACACACAGGAAACTGCCAGCTTTTTCATCGCCCGGGTCAATTCGGAACGAGAGCCGTAGCTCAAGGCGAGATTCAAGGTCAATTTGCTATTGCTGGCCGTGGTCATGACCGCCTTCTGCAGGACTTCCTGCACTTCAGGGGGCAAACGATCCTGATCGCCTATACAGGTCAGCCGAATCTCATTACGAAGCATCTTCGTGAGTTCCGTCTGCAGATAACTCTTCAAAAAAGACATGAGCCCCGCAACTTCCGAAGCTGGTCGTTTCCAGTTTTCCGATGAAAAGGCATACAGGGTTAGGACTTCGACCCCAATTTTCCGAGCCACTTCGACCACTTCCTGCACCGACGCCACACCAGCCTTATGCCCAAAAAGTCGCGGCTGATGCCGCTGCTGGGCCCAACGGCCATTCCCATCCATAATAATGGCCACATGCCTGGGAATACGGGTCGGATCAAGGGAAGAAGAAACAGACATAAAAAATTACTGATGGTGAAGGGAAAGAAATGGAGCAGTATCGTGGAGATAAATCCCATCCCCCTGTCACACCTCCATCACCTCTTTTTCCTTGACAACCGTAATGGAATCAACAAGTTTCATCACACTATCGGTCTTATGCTGGGCCTCATCCTGGAGTTTAAAGAGATCGTCTTCGGAGAGCTCTTTGTCCTTTTTTTGTTTTTTCAAGACCTCAATGGCCTCACGACGAATATTACGAACTGCCACCCGAATCTCTTCGGCAATCTTCTTGACATGCTTAACCAGCTCTTTGCGTCGTTCTTCGGTCAGCTGCGGAATGGAGAGACGAATGATTTTACCGTCATTGGCGGGGGTCAAGCCAACATCTGATTTCAATATCGCCTTTTCAATCGCCGGCAACATCTGCGGATCCCAGGGACTGATCACGATCATCCGATTCTCAGGAATAGTCATGGAGCCCACTTGGTTCAACGGCATGACACTCCCATAGGCATTGACTGAAATCCCCTCCAGCAGGGCCAATGATGCCCGCCCGGTCCGTACCTTCGTCAGTTCGTGCCGAAAGGCATCAAGACTTTTTTCCATCTTGTCTTCCATTTCCATCAGCACTTCATTCATCACCGCATCTCCAGATTGAATCCTGCGCCACCATTCACACCGTCACCACTGTTCCCACGCTCTCACCACAGACGGCCTTCAAGATATTGCCTTTGATATTCATGTTCAAAACCATGATTGGCTTTTTATCATCCCGCGCCAGGGCAATACCGGCTGCATCCATTATCCGTAAACCCTTCTGCAATACTTCGTCATAGGTCAAACGGTCATATTTAACCGCATCGGTTGACCCCACTGGATCCTTATCGTAAATACCATCTACCTTGGTCGCCTTGATGACCACATTAGCGTTGATCTCAAGGGCACGAAGAACTCCTGCCGAATCCGTGGTAAAATAGGGATTTCCAGTTCCACCGGCAAAAATAACCACTCGCCCCTTCTCCAGATGGCGAATGGCGCGCCGCCTGATATACGACTCACAGACAGAGGGCATGGGAATGGCCGACATAACCCTGGTGACCACATCATCCCGCTCCAAGGCGTCCTGCAAGGCTAAGCTGTTAATAACCGTGGCCAGCATTCCCATATTATCAGCCGTGCTCCGATCCATCCCCTTACTGGCGCCAGCCACACCTCTAAAGATATTCCCGGCGCCGATCACCACGCCAATCTCAACCCCCAAGGCGGCAAGCTCCTTGATCTCGGATGCCACGAAGCGAATAACTCCGGCATTGATCCCAAAACTATCTTCACCCATCAGGGCCTCGCCACTCAATTTCAGCAAAATTCTTTTATACTGGATCTGCATGGAAAAGCCCTCTATCGTCACTAAGTGGATTACATTGAAGCAGTAAAAAGCTCCGTTTAAGGAGGCTATTCAAAACAATCTGGACACCTTGCATCTCGTCTTCGGATCGTTTTTGGCCGATTCTCAATCACAAAATCCTCGACATAACACAATTATGCCTGCGGTT
>DYNG01000193.1 GCA_020721165.1 Desulfocapsa sulfexigens | reverse complement strand
TCCAGGGCCTCACGGGTATTGCCGCCCACGGGATTGGCAAACTTGTCTTTTTCCTTTTTAAAAAAAGAAGAAGATTCGTAGGTGGACAAGGTGTAGTTGACCCACTGGTCAACTATTTTTTCCCGCTGATTTTTTAGCGCCTGCTCAAGTTTCACTGCTCATCCATTGTTTGGCCAACATTAGGCCAAGTCTCGGTGAATTGCCGATCTGCCGTAACCCTATAAATGAATACTCATTCATAAGGGCGGAGTTTTATCACTTTTTTTTCTGTTAATCAACAGAATTTTTCAGCCTGTCATAAAAAGGCAACATCTTTCCCGGTCAGTTTATAAGCGCATATCATTGAGCACTTTTTTGGCTTCGTTGATATAAGGATCGTCATTGACTTCTTCCAGCCATTTTTGACGATCATCTTCTTTGCTGTTCTTTTTCTTTTTTTTCTGGCCGTTACCGGAATCATTTGCTTCGAATTTTCGGCTTTTTTCCTCATCAGCACCCATTTCACCATCCTTTTCGACGCGATACTTTCGGTAATGGTCGCCGATACTTTTTCTGGCCAGATCGGCCTCGACCCGTCTTTGTTTCATGTCGGCCAGGCGCAGGGAAAGAGTGGTTTCTTTGCTGCGCTCCTCTGCTTTAGTGGCCTCAGCGGCAATCACCTGGAGCCCTGAATCGCTGGCAACGCGCTGTTGGCTGGAGTCACGCAACCGTTGCAGGTTAATCTTTTTATCGCCATAGCGGATAACGGACACGGGCTTCACCTGGTCCCAAGGCAGTGAATAATCAAGATGCTGTTCTCCTGACTTCAGATATTGAAACAGGCTGGGTAAAACAATATCCGCCTCCACCCCTTTGTATTGGGTGGAGCCGCCATCAACCCGATAAAACTTCTGGATGGTGACTTTGAGGGCGCCCAGGTCTTCATATTTTCGCAATTGCAGAAGGGGCAGGTTTTCATTCATATCCACCAGGGTCTGGACGGTGCCCTTGCCGTGGGTGTGTTGTCCGCCAACTATAACGGCCCGTCCGTAGTCCTGAAGGGCGGCGGCGACAATCTCCGAGGCAGAGGCCGAAAATTGATTGACCAGGACGACCATTGGGCCGTCATAAACCAGCGCAGGGTCTTCGTCGCTGAGGGTGCGCTGGACGCCCGAACTGTTTTTCACCTGCACCATGGGCCCGCTCGGAATAAAGAGCCCCGCCGTATCCACCGCGTCCACCAGGGAGCCGCCGCCGTTGTTGCGCAGATCAAGGATCAGCCCGGTTATGCCGCCCTTTTTCAGTTCTTCAAGGGTCTGGCGGGTGTCATCGGTACAGTTTCTGGCGGCATTGCCATTTCGGCTTCCTTCAAAATCCCGATAGAAGCTGGGGATGGTGATATAGCCGATTTTTTCTCCTGAATCTCCTTTCTTGGGGGGAACGGGCTGCCCGTCTCCGGTCTTACCGTTATTTCCCCCTTCGAGAAGGGTTGATTTAACAAAAGTCTCCTCGATCTGCACTACTTCCCGAATAACGGCGATGAGAACTTTGACGCCGTCCGGTTTTTTGACAGTCAGGCGCACCTCGGTTCCTTTTGGTCCGCGAATCAGACGCACGGCATCACGCAGGCGCATGTCGGTGATCTCCACCGGGTCGCCATCTTTCTGCGCCACTTCCAGGATAATGTCCTCGGCCTCCAGTTGTCCCCCCTTGGCCGAGGCGCTGCCGGGGATAATGGAAACCACCTTGATATAACCGTCTTCCTCTCGAAGAACCGCCCCAATGCCTTCCAGGCTGCCCCGCATGTGGATGTCAAAGTCTTCTTTGTTGTCAGGAGGCATATAATTGGTGTGAGGATCAAAGGCGCGGGCGACGGCGTCAAAATAACGGTCAAAATGATCCTGAATGGTCTCCTGGTGCAGGCGATGAAACAACTCTCGGTTCTGCTTGGCGACCCGTTCTCTGGCTTCCTGCCAGAGGGTCTCGTCGCTCTTTTTCTCCTGGGCTTTTTCCTGATCGGCGACGGCCTCCAGATAACGGGAAAAAACCTGTTCCTTGATGATCTTTCGCCAATATTCCCGCAGGTCAGGAAGCCCGGACGCAAATGAAAGCTTTTCCGGGTCTGCCTCAAAAGATTCTGTTTGATTGGGGTCCAGGGTGGCGGCCAGCAGGTCGGGGATCATCTTCTCCACCTCGCCAATACGAACGGACAAGAGGGAAAAGCCCACCGATGGCAGTTGGATATCACCCTGTAATAATTCGTTATCTATTTGCAGGGCAAACGATCTGAGGCGATCCACATCGGACTGCAAAAGGAAGCGTTTCTGAAAGTCAAGCTGCTTGAGATAGAGATCAAAGGCGGCCCTGCTCAAAGAATCATCCATCTGTTTGTCGCTGAAATGCATGTCTGGCAGTTGTTTGCCAATCATGTAGCCAATGATTTTATTGCGATTTATATCGGTGGTGTCAAGTCCGTTCGCCAGGGTGGGATGGGGGAGTGACAGGAGGAGGGCCAGGCAGAAGAGACTGCGGGAAAGAGAACAGCGCCGTTTCATGAAATATCAACCGATAAGAAAAGAGAGAGAACCTTTACGAAGGGTACAATCAATGGTATTTTTGATCCTGTAAGGGATATAGTAATTGTCAATATGCCGTTTTCTTGAGTAGGGTGCGCTGTGCGCACGACGCTTGAACTGCCGCTATCCTTGCAATTTCCAGCAACGGTGCGCACGGCGCACCCTACCAAAAACGGTATTTTAGTATTTTCCAAGTCCCTGAGTCAGATAAACACTTCTCCCCGGCGGTCGTGAGCCAGAATCGTCTGAAAGAATCTGCTACCGGGGGGATGAAAGGGGTCATCAGGCAGATACGAAAAACCCGACAGGGCCACAAATGAAAACTGAAAAAATCTACCAGAATCCGCCCATAAACACCATGACAAAAATACGAGAAGGAGGGTGATAATGAAAAAACTCCAGGAAAATCTGGCCCAATTCGTCAAAGAACGAAATTGGGAGCAGTTTCACTCACCCAAAAATCTGGCCATGGCCCTCAGTGTTGAAACCGCCGAACTGCTGGAGATCTTTCAGTGGATGGAAAGCGCCGAGAGTCGGGAGGTGGATGCGCCCACCCGTCAGCATATTGAAGAAGAGGTGGGCGATGTGATGATTTACCTGACCATGTTGGCGGGGAAATTTGCCATTGATCCCATTGCCGCCGCTCATAAGAAAATGGTGGGCAATGCCCGCAAATATCCGGCGTCGGGTGAACATTAAGGGGAGGACGGGGCGTTGCCGTCCGGCGTCGCCTTGTCTTCACCCTGAGAGATCAAAAAGCCCCGGATGATATGGGCCTGTTCATACCCGGCGCGACCCTGCATGGCCTCGACAATGGGCCCGAGTCGCAATAGTCCTTTTTCTTTGAACAACCCTGTCATTTCTTCCTGTATCGGCGGGGTAACGAAGCGACTGATATCCACTGGCTTTCCCTGCTGGAGAAGTTCCCCAATATGGGTGGCGATGGTTGAT
>DYNG01000192.1 GCA_020721165.1 Desulfocapsa sulfexigens | reverse complement strand
GATCCCCACCAGTTTTCCTTCCCGCAGAACCGGCAGGCCGGAGATCTTGTACCTGGCCATGATCTTTTCGACATCGGCCACCGATTGATCTTCACGCACCGTCACCGGATCAATAATCATGCCGGATTCGGATTTTTTGACCTGCTCCACCTCCTTGGCCTGCTTGGCAATACCCATATTTTTGTGAATGATGCCGATGCCGCCCTCCCGGGCCATGGCAATGGCGGCACGATGCTCGGTGACCGTGTCCATGGCGGCGCTTACCAGGGGGGCATTGAGGGTGATGGTGTCGGTCAGCCTGGTCGTCAGAGAGACCTCATTGGGCAGAACTTCCGAGGCTGAAGGAACAAGGAGGAGATCATCAAAGGTCAGGGCAAGGTCTATGGTATCCGGTAACATGGTCGGCTCCTCTTGCAAACGCAAGGTGTAGGCAGAATTCATGGGCACAGATCGTGCGGAAAGAACAGCGAAAAGAGAGGCTCAAGAGATTGTACTTTTACATTTTCTCGTTCCAGTGGTAGTAATGGGGTATTGAAAAAATATGGTCGTCTGTATCGTAGCATTTCAGGAAAAAAGCTCAAACCTTTTTCCGGTCTATGGACGACAAAGCTGATGGAGAAAGAGACGAATGTTGCTGGCGATCAATCCAGAAAATCCGCAATTACGATTGATTCAGCAGGTGGTTCAACACCTGCGGGACGGGGCGATTATCTGTTATCCCACCGATACCGGGTATGGCGTGGGATGTGATCTGTTTCATCAAAAGGCGATTAAACGGTTGATGCAGATAAAACAAAGACCGGAGGGCAAACCCTTTTCTTTCATGTGTTCCAGCCTGAAGAATATCAGCGAGTATGCCCATGTTTCCAATACCGCCTATCGGCTGATGAAACACAATCTTCCCGGAGCCTATACCTTTGTTCTGCCGGGAACCAAGCTGGTGCCCAAAATCATGGCCAGCAAGCAGAGGACGGTGGGTATTCGGGTTCCTGCCCATCCCATCTGCCTGCTTCTTCTTGAGACCCTCGGAAATCCGGTGGTCAACACCAGTCTTCCGGCGCCGCCTGATGCCGAGCCCCCGACTGAGGCCTACGAAATTGAAATGCTGCTGGGGAGCAGGGTGGAGTTGATTATTGATGGTGGGCCGACATTTGCCGACCCCTCATCACTCATTGATCTGACCGGGGATCAGCCGGTAGTTCTCCGCCAGGGCAAAGGGGATACTGCCGGTTTTCTGCCCTGAATAGCCTCCTGAGGCGACAGGAAACGATAAGCAGGGCCGGTTATGAAGAAATCAAAGGTTTTTTCAAGGACTGACTCATGGTAAAATGAATCGTCTTTCTTTCTGGAATATGCATGGGGGTGCCCGTCTTGGGGTTTTTGGTGCTTCGTTCCTTGCGGCTGCGCAGGGAAAAACTGCCAAATCCGCGGAGCTCAATCCGTCTTTTTTCCACTAGAGCCTGTTTCATGGTGGCCAGCATGATTTCAAGGGCGGCGGCAACATCATTTTTGGGGAGTGAAAGGTCTGTGCTGACCTGGTCAATAAGTTCTTTCTTGAGCATGGCAAACCGAAATCGTAGAGGGAATGGTTGTTGATACAAAAAGGTTGTTGAGCCCGCGCAATCTCCTGGCTGGCCAACAACCTTTTTGCAGGTTGTGTTCGTTGGCGCCCATTACAAACAAGCGCCTTGGAACGAGTTACTCGCTCCCCTCTTCGCCCTGACTGCTTTGGGCGGCCTTTAAAAGATCGCCCAGGGTGGCAGGGGCAGCGGCGGCGGCCGCTGTTGCGGCGGATGCAGCGGCAACGGCGGCCTCTTTTTTGGTGGTGGCTTCTTCGGCGCTGGCTGGTTCGTCACCATCTTCTTCCAGGGTCTTGATGGAGAGGCCGATTTTCCGATCTTTAGCCGAGACATTAATCACGATCGCCTTGAGCATGTCGCCAACCTGGTACACACCAACCGGGGTCTTGATTTTCTCCTTGCTGATTTCAGAAACATGCACCAGGCCTTCAATCCCTTCTTCCAGTTGTACAAAAACGCCGAAGTCGGTGACAGTGGTAATGGCCCCCTCGATGACGGAGCCTGAAGGATACTTGTTGTAAGCTGCCTGCCACGGATCCGGCTCAAGCTGCTTGATGCCAAGGGAGAATCGTTCATTTTCCTTGTCAATCTTCAGCACCACGGCCTGGATGGTCTGGCCTTTGGCGTATTTTTCGGAAGGATGTTTAATCCGCTCGGTCCAGGAGAGATCAGAGACATGAATCAGGCCGTCAATCCCGTCCTCAATGCCGATGAAGACGCCAAAGTCGGTGATATTCTTGACCTTTCCTTCAATGATGGCTCCGACTGGATAGGATTCGGTCACCAGATCCCAGGGATTGGGCTGCATCTGTTTCATGCCCAGTGAGATTCGTTTGGTTTCGGGCTCAATGTTCAGCACCATGACCTCAACCTCGTCGCCCACGGCCACAATCTTGGAAGGATGGCGGGGTTTTTTCGACCAGGACATCTCAGAGACATGGATCAGGCCCTCAACGCCTTCTTCCAATTCAATAAAGACACCATAATCGGTGATGGAAACGACCTTGCCATTGGTCTTCTGGCCAATGGGATACCGTCCGGTGACGGTGGCCCAAGGGTCTTCTTTGAGCTGCTTGACACCCAGGGAAACGCGGTCATTGTCTTTATCGTACTTGAGAACCTTGACTTCCAGTTCCTCGCCCACCCTGTAGAGCTTGGCGGGATGGGAGACCCGGCCCCAGGAGAGATCGGTGATGTGACAGAGACCATCCATGCCGCCCATATCAATGAACAGGCCGTAGTCGGTGATATTGGTGATGGCGCCCTTGATGATTTGTCCTTCCTGGAGGATGGAGCGCATGGATTCACGAAGTTTGTTGCGCTCTTCTTCAAGAATGGCCCGACGAGAGATCACCACATTATTTCGTTTGCGGTTGAACTTGAGCACCTTGAACGAAAAGGATTCGCCAATCAGGGCATCGAGATCTTTGACCGGTCGCAGATCAATCTGGGAGTAGGGAAGGAAGGCGGGAACGCCCACATTGACGGCCATACCGCCCTTGACCCGGCTTTCGACCTTGCCTTCGATGGTGCCATTCTCTTCCTGGATGGTGGCAATGTCTTCCCAGACCTTGATGGCAATGGCCTTTTCCCGGGACAGCAGAAGGCCGCCTTCATCTTTTCGGCGCTCGATAAAGACATCAAAGATGTCACCGATCTGGATTTCCTTGCCTTTTTCCAATTGGAATTCGGATTTGGCAATGTAACTTTCTGCCTTATCGCCGACATCTACCTGGACATAGCCGTCAACAATGCCGATGATAGTGCCGGTGGTAACATCGCCGACATTAACGACCCGATTGTTTTCTTCCATCTCGAAGAGTTCTGCAAAACTTAACTCTTCATCGCTGTTTGGTGTTTGATTGAGTGACTCGGTCATGGATTTTCGCTCGTGCGGCCACAAGGGCCAAGTTAAAGGGGGATCTTTATCGTCTGTT
>DYNG01000191.1 GCA_020721165.1 Desulfocapsa sulfexigens | reverse complement strand
TTACTGACGAAGGTATTGGTTTGAATGCGTCGTGGAGTCAGGATACAGCAGATGACGCGCCCTGCTCCCCTGTGAGTTTTTCCTTTCTGATGCAATTCAATCCAGAATGGCGGAAGGAAGCGCCGGGCCCGGCTGGGATATCAGTAACGGTTGGCCTCCATCAGGGTTATGGCCTGGCCCTTTGCCTTTTTCCTGCTCAAGATGAAAACGGAGAAAATAATGCCTGAACTTCCCGAGGTGGAGGTCATTTGTCGGGGACTGCGCCCCCATCTAAGCGGCCAGAGAATCACTGCCGTGGTGAGTAGCGGCAAGACCCTGCGCCATTCTGTGCCTGTTGAAACTCTGCGTCAACGATTGTGCGGCCAGAGAATCATGGGGGTAGAGCGGCGGGCCAAATATCTGTTGCTGTTCTGTGAAGATGGGCATCTGCTGATCATTCACCTGGGGATGACCGGCAATCTTGGCCTTTTCCCGCACACGGCGCCGCTCAAACCCCATGACCATGTCGGCTGGCAACTGGAAAACGCAATGGAACTTCGTTTCAACGACATCCGTCGTTTTGGGGCCATCTGGCTGTTGACCCCGGAAGAAGCAGCGACCAGGGAAAGCGGATTTTTTGCCGCCACCGGCCTGGAACCCTTCAGCCCGCTCTGGACAGCCGATCATTGCCTGAGCCGCGCGAGGTCACGACAATTACCGATCAAAAACTTTCTGATGGAGGGCAAGGTTGTGGCCGGCATTGGCAATATCTACGCCAACGAAGCGCTTTTTGCCGCCGGCATTCATCCCGCCCGCCCCGCCAGCAGCCTGAAAAAACGGGACTGGCAACGACTCATCCCCATTGTCTGCCAAATTCTCACCGAGGCCATCGCCTGCGGCGGCTCCACCATCAGCGATTTTATCAACGCCAACGGCGAAAGCGGCTACTTTCAAATAAACTTCAAGGTCTATGGTCGCAAAGGGCAGCCCTGCCCCCAATGCGGTGCTCTCATTGAAAAAACTCAGATTGGAGGACGAGCCAGCTATTTCTGCCTCCACTGTCAACGATGATCTTGATTTTCGCTGGAGCTGAGAAAATCATGACGGCCAGCAGATTCACCTTGCGCGATCTGGAGTTAACTCCGCCCCTGAATTCGTCGGTTGGTAAAAATTGTCGAACCTTTTCGTTGTTTGGCCATTTTTTTTACTCCCGAAGCCAAATAAGCTATTTCTCCATACGAACTCACCGTAATCTCTTCCGTACTTACAATTCCAATGGAGAGGGAAAGTAAAGGAAAACGACACTGCACGCCCTGACGATCCGTGGCCAGATAAAAACCATCCAAAATTTCTTGTTTTCCATGAAACACCGGGAGTAATTGTTGCAGGTCAGCGATGATTTGCTGACAAAGAGGGAAAGAAAGATGGGGGCGACTGATCACAATAAAATCATCGCCTCCGATATGACCAACAAAGCGGAAACGATCATTGTTTCCATCAGGCTGAACCACATCCACGATTAAGCGGGCCACTTTTTTAATTACATCGTCACCTCTTTCAAAACCATAATGGTCGTTATACGGTTTGAAATCATCAATATCCAGATAACATATATCAAAGGTGATTCGCTGTTTTAATAGGTGACCCACCATGCGCTGAATAAATTCGTTACCAGGCAAACCCGTAAGCGGGCTTGCCCCCTTGGCCAGCTCAATACTTTTTTTGGTTATTGTTTGTAATAACGCTTGAATAGTAACGGTTCCCAGATATTTCCCATTTTTACTAACACAAAGATCGTCATACAAAATCTCAGTTCGTCGTGATTGGATAAGAGCAACCACCTGTTCAATGGGTGTCGTTGCCTCCGCCATAAGAAAAGTGGGTTCAAGAATTTCGTTTATGGTTCGATACTGGGAAAGCGCAAAGCCAAAACCATGCGGGCCAATAAGATGATGTTCAAGAAATCGCTTTCGGGAAAGCATTCCGACCACTCGTTCTCCAGATACCACAGGAATTCCTTGAATGTCATACTGATTATGAAATCGTTTGAAAGCTGTCATAACAGAGTCTGACGGACCAAGGGGCTCTACAAATTGATGAATCGCGCCAATCATACAGGGAGAAACGACCGCGTCTACACACTCATAAGACTCTTGCCGTGCACTCGGTATTTCATACTTCATTTCTGATAAATGCGGACTGGGGCGCTCCAGCAAAAAACCTTGGAGGAGGTCAATGCCAAAACGATTGATAATATCCAGCTCCTCCTGTCGCTCAATACCCTCAGCAATTACCGTAATACCGAGCTTGTGGCAGACAGTGGCCATAGCATCCACCAAGTTATACTTAAAAGAAAAGCTATCAAGTTTATTAATAAAATGACGATCAATCTTGACAAAGTCCGGCTGAACCACAGAAAGCATTTTGAGTCCTCCATATCCAGCCCCAAAATCGTCAATGGCGATTTTGTAACCCCTCTTTCGATAATACTCAATGGATCGTTGGAACTGATCGTAATTCTTAATGGCCTCCTGCTCAGTTATTTCAAGAATTATCCGCTCCAAGGGAATGGCATATTTTTTAGCCATATCATCAGTCGTTCCGGTTCGATGTTCAGGATGCATAAGGGTGGCGGGACATATATTTACAAATAACTGGGAATCCTTATTGGCAAAATCAAGCTCCATTGCTCGACATAAGGCATTTTCCCGACACTGCATATCCAATGAAGAAATAATGCCTTCCTCTTGGGCCTTTTGAAACAGTTTTTCAATACTACAGACGGGCGCAATTCCATCACGAATTCTGGTCAAAGCCTCATAGCCATAAATGACCCCACTATTTCTGGAAAATATGGGTTGAAACCAAGTTGTCAGGCAATTTGTGTCTATGTAGTGAAGTAAAATATCCCTTGAAAATATCATCCGCCAACCTCTTCAACTTGTAATTGATTTCCTTTGTTCATCTTATTGAACCAAAAAATATTGACTACTCACTGTTACAAGCGGGTCATGAAAAGATAGTAATTTGATACATTCTGGCAGGAAGCCTTGTGTGTGTGACATATTCCTGAGCTGGAGTCCAGCCGAAGGTAAGGGGGGGCCGTTCAATTGCCATCAGCCCTTTCAGGTCAGCAGAAAGAGTTAAGAGCGTTAGAGCTGCGAGCATTTTGCGGTGCCCGCAGGGCTTGGTTTTTACCATCTTAGCTCATCATGCTAACCAGCTCTTTGAATTTAACCATTCAAAGCGATGAAGAGCCTTGTTGATAAGGGGCGAACAATTACTTCATTCATATTTAAATTGGATAATAGATATATTATTTTTTAGTAAGTCCTCGTTCAATTTTAGTATATTTCGCAGCAATCGTTTAACTTAACGATATTTTCAGTGCCCAATTATTTGTCAAAAAATAAAGAAAAAACGACAAGATACCTTGTGACAAACAGAGTACAGCTGGGTCTCGGCAACAACCAAAGCAATCAACAGCCCCGGTTTCTCATAGAGGTTGGTTGGGGATCGCGATCCCCCTGATCTCAATTTTTTTCACCAGGCGCCGGCGACGA
>DYNG01000190.1 GCA_020721165.1 Desulfocapsa sulfexigens | reverse complement strand
GATCGCCGACAGCGTCGAATATATGTGCAATGCCCATACCGTGGGTGCCATCATCTGCATCAGCAACTGCGATAAAATCACCCCGGGAATGCTCATGGCGGCCATGCGCCTCAACATCCCGGCCATTTTTGTTTCAGGCGGTCCGATGGAGGCGGGAGTGGCTGGCGACAAGCGCTATGATCTGGTGGATGCCATGGTCATGGCCGGTGACCAGGGGGTCAGCGATGAGGAACTGGCCGTGGTTGAACAATGCGCCTGCCCAACCTGCGGCTCCTGCTCGGGCATGTTTACCGCCAACTCCATGAATTGTCTCAACGAGGCCCTGGGGCTGGCCCTCCCCGGCAATGGCACGGTTGTGGCCACCCATGGCAGTCGGCTGGACCTTTTTGAACGGGCAGCCGAGCGGATTGTGGAAATGGCTGAGGCCTGGTATGGCCGTGGCGATGCCACCGTCCTGCCTCGTAGTATTGCCACCCGCGCCGCCTTCACCAATGCCATGACCCTCGATATTGCCATGGGCGGTTCCACTAACACCGTGCTGCACCTGCTGGCCATCGCCCATGCCGCCGAGGTTGATTTTACCATGGCCGACATTGATGCCCTGTCCCGCCGGGTTCCCAACCTGTGTAAAGTCTCTCCATCCTCTCATTATCACATGGAGGATGTCAATCGAGCGGGCGGGATCATGGGAATTCTGGGTGAGCTCGCCCGGGCGGGACTGCTTGACACAACCGTGCATCGAGTAGATGGCGCCAGTCTGGCGGAAACCCTGCGGGTCTGGGATATTGGCGGAGAGCAGGCCAGTGAAGCGGCCCGCCGCCTATTTGCCAGCGCTCCAGGCTCAACGGGGGCGCCCAACCCCGAGCGCAATCTGGTCATGGGCTCCCAAAGAAACACCTACGACCAAGCCGATCTTGACCGGGCCACCGGTTGCATTCGGGATATGGCCCACTGTTACAGCAAGGAGGGCGGACTGGCGGTTTTGTATGGCAATATTGCCGAAAAAGGATGCATCGTCAAAACGGCTGGCGTTGATCCTTCCATCTTTCAGTTTACGGGAACCGCACGGGTCTTTTCGTCGCAGGATGCAGCCTGTGACGCCATTCTCGATGGCCGGATCACAAAGGGTGACGCCGTGATTATTCGTTATGAAGGGCCCAAAGGCGGCCCTGGGATGCAGGAAATGCTCTATCCCACCTCCTATCTCAAATCGGTGCATCTTGGCAAGGAGTGCGCCCTGATCACCGACGGCCGTTTTTCCGGCGGCACCTCGGGGCTCTCCATTGGCCATGTCTCCCCGGAAGCAGCCGCCGGTGGCGCCATCGCCCTGGTTCAGGACGGAGACCCCATCGAAATTGATATCCCCCGTCGTCTCATCAATGTTCTCCTGCCTCCCGAAGAGCTGGCGCGTCGTCGGCAGCAGGAAGAGGAAAAGGGCAGCCAGGCCTTTCGTCCTGCCGACCGCCAGCGCCAAGTCTCTCCGGCCCTGCGCGCCTATGCCCTGCTGGCTGCCTCCGCCGATCAGGGGGCGGTGCGACTCCTACCTGACGAGGGGCCATCCGCCCGCTGATGAGCGAATAGTTCATTGCTCAATCAGGGCGGTGTGAACGAGAAGCCAGCGGACAGCAACAAGACAATATAAAAGGGATACGGCGAGGAGCCCCGCACAGCATTGCCGACAAAGGGGGATTCGTTCTCATACGATGGCGGTATACCTCATGTCGTTTTCCGTATTTTCACCACGACATTTCATCACACCATTATGACCATCCAGATAGACTGCCGGGGCCTCAACTGCCCTGAACCTGTATTACGAGCCAAAACTGCGCTGGAAGAAGGCCCTTCAACCTTCACCCTTATTGTTGACAACGAGGCTGCCCGCGACAATGTGCTGCGCTTCGGGCAGAGCCGGAACTGTCTCGTGGAGGTGGAGAAAGAGAGGGAAGGTGCCTTTATCCTTCGCTTTTCCGGAGAAAAGCGAGGAAACATAAAGGATGGAGATGACAGCTTTCAGGCAAGCGATTATTCCTGTCCCGTGCCTGCTGCGGCCAGAAATATCGTGCTGGTCATTTCAGCCGACACCATGGGTCGTGGCAGTGATGAACTGGGATGGGCCCTGCTCCAGACCTATATAACAACCATCAAGGAGGTTACGCCCCTGCCAACCCGCATCCTTTTTTATAATGGTGGGGTCAAGGTCGTTGCCTCGTCGGGCAAGGCCCTGGAGTCCTTGAAGCTTCTGGAAAAACAGGGGGTCCAGATTCTCTCCTGTGCCACCTGCCTCGACTACTTCAAACTGAGCACTCACCTGGAAGTTGGAACCAGCACCAACATGTATGAAATCATGCACAGCATGAATAATGCGGATCAGGTGGTCAGTCCCTTCTAAGCCCGATGAGCGGGAGAAGGTCATTCTCCTGTTGCTTCGTTCAGATGATAATCGGAGCCAGCAGCTATTCTTCCAGTTCACAGAGAAACTGGCGGTCCGTCATGAGATCCTGGCCAGCGAGAAAGCGAAGAATGGACTCGGCGGCGACCTTGCCCTGATAGACGGCCTTGGCGGCAGTCTGCGGACCCAGAACATTGTCGCCCCCGGCAAAGACCCAGTCAACACTGGTTTGCAGAGTCAAGGGATCGGTCTCGTAGGTTCCCCAACGGGTGCATTTGAACTCCAATCCGGCATCAGCCGTATGATCCACATCCTGACTGATAGCCGGAATGATGGAATCTGCCTTAATGACAAAGTTGGAATTTTCCTGCACCACTGGCCGTCTGCGCCCTGAGGAGTCAGGCTCGCCCAGCTCCATGCGCACACACTCAACGCCAGTGAGTTTGCCGTTTTCAGCCAGAATCTGCACCGGAGCAGCCAGCATCTCAATCCGCACCCCCTCTTCCTCAAGGTGATGTACTTCTGCCTGTGAGGCCGGCATTTCCGCCTTGGAGCGACGATAAAGGATAAAGACGGCCGATGATCCCAATCGCAAAGCAGTCCTGGCCACATCAATAGCCACATTGCCACCACCCACCACCACCACTTTTTTACCAAGATCAATTTTTTCTCCCAGGTTGATACGACGCAGATAATCAACCCCATGCATAACGCCCTGGGTGTTCTCTTCATTATCAAGGCCTAATTTGCGGCTGGAGTGAGCGCCGACCCCGAGAAAAACCGCATCGTAGCCCTCATTTTTCAGATCAGACAGGCTTTTATCCCTGCCGATGGTCACTCCATGCATCATGGTGACTCCACAACTCTTCAAGGCCTCAAATTCGGCCTCAATAATGGCGCGGGGCAGACGAAATTCGGGGATCCCGACCCGTAACATGCCGCCCAATACCGGCAGACTCTCAAAGACGGTACACGAAATGCCCTGGTGTGCAAGGTAATACGCAACCGACATGCCGGCCGGACCAGAACCGACAATCGCCACTTTCTTCTTCAGGGGCAAGGCGCAGGGTGACATGAGATTTTTACCATTGGCGACCATCCAATCCACAATGAATCGCTCCAGCATGCCAATGGCCACCGCCTGACCTTTACCTTTGCC
>DYNG01000189.1 GCA_020721165.1 Desulfocapsa sulfexigens | reverse complement strand
TTTTAGAAATAAATCAGAATACATCAGGGGCACTCCCCATATTTTCAAGTTTGATGGTCAGAAAAATACGAAGAGCGCCCCGGTTTTCCTTGAGGAGAATATGGCCTGCCCTGCCGATTATTGCCGAACCAACTCCACCCTTCTATTCTGGGCCCGTCCCAGTTCCGTGCCATTATCGGCGACTGGCACAGAAGCGCCAAAACCGGCAAAGGTCAGTCGCTCAGCCACAACCCCCTGCTCTACCAGATACTTTTTGACCGACTCGGCTCGCTGTTGCGACAGCGTTTCATTAGCCTTGGCCGTGCCAATGTTGTCGGTATGTCCTTCGATGGCCAGTTTCAGGACAGAGTTATTGCGCAACAACTCCACGACTTCCTTCAAAATGGGCAGAGATTCGGAAGCGATGGCCGCGGAATTAAAGGCAAAACGGATACCATACAGTCTGGCCCGCCCGGTGGCATCCAACTGTTTTTTCAACTCCCCGCCCAGCGATCCAGACCAGTTAGGACAGCCACCGACCTTGGCGGATTCCTTGGTCCCGTTCCAGACACCCGCTGGAACATCCTTTTCCGCACCACTCGGCCACCAAAATCCCTTAAAGGATTTGCCATCATCGGCAAAGACCATAATCGCCGCCCCGTTTTGTTCCCCTTCCCGCCAGGTGAGTTTCATCACCTTGCCTTCAATTGCTCCACTCAGCAGGCCGTCATGATGTTCATAACAGCCATTCAAGGAAGTTCCTTCCTGCTGCACATGAAAACTCGCGTAATCGGTGCTGTAGGCGCCAGAAATATCGCCAATCTCCCTGGGCGCAGGTTTCTCGCCATAGCCTTTAAAGCTGAACAGTTCCGTATATTCGGGGCTGCCATAATTGCCAATAATGGTCAAGCGAACCCAGCGGCCCGGTGCCTTTTGAGTGACCGCAAATTTCTGCCCATCACTATCTGGAGCCAGGGTAGCCTGTAAGATCGGTTGATAACCACCACTGGCCGAGGTCTTTGAAACCTCCACCGTTATTTCCTTGGCGGCCGATCCCGGGGTATCAATGGATGCGGTGTCAAGCGCCAGCCTTTCCAGGGTCGCCTCCACAGGCATCTCGAAGACAAAAACATTGCCGGAGACCTTGCCCTGCTCACAGGCCCAGCCGGAAACGGGGTTATCATCAAGGACATTCTGGGCGTCCCAGCCGCCATAGGTGGGCGGCGCCACCACCGGCAGACAGCCCTCCTGCAGGGAGAGCAGGTTTACCTCTTCCGCATGAACCGGAACAGACGGCAATAAACAGCAAGCCCCAAAAAGAACAACGCCTTGAAAGAAAGTTAAACGATTCATAAACAGCTCCTTGGATGAAAATGTGAATTTAGGGACTCGGAAAATAATAACTATACTTGAGACCGCATAAATTTGTGAAAATTTAACTTGCATAATATTGAATTTTTGTAACTACTCAGCACCCCAACCGGGGGGCCGGCCTTTATTATAAAAGTAACTTTTCGCTCATTTTTTTGGCAATTTCAAGGTCAAAAACCAAAAACAAGAAGCACGCAATATCAACAAGTTGAAAATCTGTTACTTAGAAGGTGGATAGTCTGAAGGGCGCTTTGCCAGGGCAGATAAGCGAGTATGCGAGACTTCGAAGCTGGAAGGCTGAAGGTTACAGCACATGGCCGTTGGCTATTCTGCTTTACCTTCAGCCTTCAGTCTTCAACCTTTCCACCTGAGTAGTTCTACTTTGTCACATTGTCCCGCCGTCATAAGCGGCACCCCTTTAACCCCCCTTAATCCCCCCTTATCAGGGGGGAAACTAAAAATCTCCCCCCTGATAAGGGGGGATTAAGGGGGGTTGTTTTTAATGTGACAAAGTAGAGGTAGTTACCGTCTTTTTTTCTATTGATACCGGAAGGAACTCCCCAATGTCACCAATCACACCACCAGGGCCATGCTCAGCACAAGCTCCTCTTCGTATGGCCTTGGCCGGCAATCCCAATGCGGGCAAAACCACCCTTTTCAACACCCTGACCGGCGCCCGACAGCATGTGGGTAACTATCCCGGCATTACCGTGGACTACAAGGAGGGGACCTTCACCCATACCTGCCCTGGCGCCAGTGGCGACAAACGACAGGAAATCATCCTCACCGACCTGCCCGGCACCTACTCTCTGACCGCCTATTCCGTTGAAGAAGTGGTGGCTCGGGACTATCTGGTCAATGAAAGGCCGCAGGTGGTAATCAACATTGTGGATGCCGCCAATCTGGAGCGCAATCTCTATCTGACCACCCAGTTCCTGGAGCTTGGCTGCCCGCTGGTTATTGCCCTCAATATGATGGATGTCGCCCGCGATCGCGGCATTGAGATCCAGACCGAAAAACTGGCGGAACTGCTCGGGGCGCCGGTACTGCCCATCATTGCCCGCAACGGCCAGGGAACGGAGGCCCTGATTGACCAGGCCATATTCCAGGTCAACCGGCCCTGGCAACCGCGAGACATCTCCTATGGGGATGACCTCGATGAAGTGATCATGGCAATGACCGCCATCATTACTGACAGCGATTTTCTCACCAGCGTCTATCCGGCCCGTTTCACCGCCATCAAATATCTGGAACAGGACGAGCAGCTTCTCAAGCGGGGTCGTCAGGAAAATGCCGAAATTGCCGAGCGCCTGGAAAAAAAGGTGGCACAGATCTCCGAACATCTGCTGAAGACCCTTGATGCCTATCCCGAGGCCATCATTGCCGACCATCGCTACGGCTTTATCAAGTCCATCCTCCGCCAGGGAGTCCAGCGCCACAGCTTCGATGAAGACCGCCTCTATACCTCTGACCGGATAGACAAGGTTCTGACCAACCGGTTGCTGGGGCCTGTCATCATGCTCCTGATCCTCTTTGGCCTGTACCAGTTCACCTTTTCCTGGAGCGCCATGCCCGTTGCGGCTCTGGAATCTTTCTTTGGTTGGCTGGGCCGCCAGACCGACGCCCTCCTGCCCGATGGCCCTCTGCAATCCATGATTATTTCAGGAGTTATTGACGGCATGGGCGGGGTCTTGGGCTTTGTGCCCCTGATTGCCTTCATGTTTTTTGGTATCGCCGCCCTGGAGGATTCCGGGTATCTGGCGCGGGTCGCCTTTATGATGGATCGTGTTTTCCGAATCTTCGGCCTGCATGGTTCGTCCGTCATGCCCTTTATCGTCTCCGGCGGCATTGCCGGTGGCTGTGCTGTGCCCGGGGTTATGGCCACCCGCACCCTTCGTTCGCCCAAAGAGCGAATGGCCACCCTGCTCACCGTGCCTTTTATGAACTGCGGCGCCAAGGTGCCGGTCATTGCCCTGCTGATCGGTACCTTTTTCAGTGACCACAAGGCCTTGTATATGTTTGGCTTCACGATTCTGTCCTGGATCGTGGCCCTGCTGGCCGCCAAACTTTTGCGCACGACCGTGCTCAGAGGGGCCGCCACCCCCTTTGTCATGGAACTGCCGCCCTACCGCTTCCCCACCCTGCGGGGCCTGGCCATTCACACCTGGGAGCGCACCTGGCAGTACATCAAAAAGGCCGGA
>DYNG01000188.1 GCA_020721165.1 Desulfocapsa sulfexigens | reverse complement strand
CACCGGGCCCTGGCCGAGAAAAAGAACAAAAGGGGATGAATTATCCGCCTTTGCACGAGCAGGGGAGTGGCGCCGGAAAATGAGCCCGCCATTCCAGATGGATATTGACCGGATCGAACTTTCGCTGCGGGCAGTCCAGGCCAATTTCGACCAGATCAATGCCAGCCTTGATGATCTGCGCGACCCCATGCGCGACGAGATCGTCCGCAATATGATTGCCGGCTATCGCTTCGTCAATGAGCTGTTGCGCAAGAATGTCAGTCTGTTGCGGCGGGACGGCCTCCATCATCTGCTGGAGCTGAATCACATCGTCCTCTGCGGCACCGACGAGAAAGAACGAAAGGCCTCCCGTAAACATATCGAGGCCACCACCGACCGTTTTTACGAACAAGAAGACTTCTGTATCACAGATATCCGCCGCTGGGCGGAGGATCACAAAAAAGATTCGCCCTGGAAGCGGGCCGCCGGGGTGTACATCATGCACATCAGCCAGCCGCAACTGTTTTTTGAAGGAAACCACCGCACCGGGGCCCTGCTGATGAGCTCAATCCTGGTACGCAACGGCAAACCCCCCTTTGTCCTGGGGGTGGATAACGCCAAGGCCTACTTTGATCCCTCCAGCCTGGCCAAGAAAACCACCAAGGATTTTCTGGGCAAGTACTACACCCTGCCAAAAATAAAGAAGAAATTCGCCGAGTTCCTTGAGCGCCAGGCCAATTCCACCTATCTCGTTGAGTCCGGCAAGGCAGAACGGCACAAGACTACCTCCCGGTAAGGGACTCGGAAATCACTAAGGGACACAGACCAAAATAATTGTTCCAAAATGGCATAAAATGTGGTTTTGATAAGCTATGAGCCTACAACTTACAGATGATGCAAAAACAGCCATACCGAGTGCCGTTGCATTGTTGAAAGGTGCTGTTCGACGAGAGGACTATTTGGGTCAGACTTAACTTCTATGTATTCAAGTTAATTTTATCCCGATTTTTCGGCTCCTCGGCATTTGACCACGACCTGCAGCCATCATCTCCAGGTGTCACAAAATACCCGATTATCAAGCCTGACCCCAATTTACTCTTGTTTCCCAGACGAACACAGCATCGCACCTCTCGGGAAATCAGGTCGGCGCCGACCATACGCAGGAGAAAGATAAAGAAAACCAGAACGGCTGAATACCACCGCTCCAAATATGGTCAGCCCCCCCTTTACATCTATCTGGGAACCAGTTCAACCCGCCGATTCCTGGCGCGACCCTCTTCAGTAGTGTTCACTGCTACTGGCGCAAGGTTGGCGACGCCGTTGGCGGTCAATCGGCTGGCGTTGATACCGAATTCATTCACCAGGGTTGCCACGACAGCTTCAGCGCGTCGTTTGGAGAGGGCGTCGTTGGTTTCGTAATTCCCCACACTGTCAGTATGGCCGACCACATGCAGGGACAGGTTGGCCTCTGTGCGCAGCAACTTGGCGATCTCCTCCAGCGCCGGTTTCGATTCCGGCTTGATGTCCGCCTTGTTGAAATCAAAGAGAATTCCGTACAGTGCGACTCTACCGGTAGAAGAGATGGATTTGGACATTTCATCTGCCTTGACTGTGACCATGTTCTGGGTCATAGGTTTAACCTCGATGAGATCAATCGCAGCATAGGCTCCTCGTCTGGCTTTGTAGACGGCATCGTCTTTATCCCATTGCACCGTGATCAGCGAGATATACAGATCGCCTTCGGTTCGTGGCTTTTTGGCGCTGAGAACCTTGATATTCCGTTTTTCAGCAGCATAAAAGATATAGTAGCTGCGGTTTGTATTGATCTCCATCCCGCCAAACGACGCCAGGTAGTTGTCCCATTTGGTGGCAGCTTCATCTTTGGTGGAGTCATAAAGAATCTCAAAGCCTTGCGTGGCCAGCTCCTTTTCATAGTTGCGGAGCAATTCCACGGCGCTGGTGTCGCCTGCCGCTTCATACCAGATACGGGTCAGAGCGCCCTCGATGGCAAGCGGGGGAGAGGAAAAGCGGCGCTTATGCGCCTCCAGATCAAAACTGGTGAACGACGAGGTTTGCAACTCATATTCGACAAACCGCTTGGTGTCGTAAGCGACAATTTCTGAGCCCCCGAACCGTTTAAGCAAAGGATGATCCTTGGCCCCGGCCAAATCAGCAGCCTTGGCTTCAATCAGGCCCAGACCCGAGATGAGGATCATGCAGCACATAACGACCCATTTCAAACGATGGATGATCCCAATGACATTTTCTTGTGTTCTGTTCATGGTTTATGCCCCTGTCAGGTGATGGTGAGGTGGGGATGATGTTGGCTCTTCCCGATACCTGTTGATATGTTGAAAAATCACAAAAACGACTTTTCTTAAAAAGACATTCATTCAGAATAATTATCACAAATAAAAAACAGATGCAAAAAATAAACCATCAAGAAAACGAGGGGGTATCCATATCTCTTTTCTTTCTTTTTTCTTTCTTGACGAGACCTATCGCTACCAGTAAAGTCGCCCTCATGTTGAGGATTGTCGGGACAGCGCCTTCCTCTCTGATGAAAGCTATCCAGTTGACTTGCGCCTGGAATTTCGGAGAGTTAGGCGACACGATCCCGAAATAAAAAGACAATTCGGGTCTCGTCTCCGAAATTCTCCACTAACCACTGCCCACTAACCTCGTGGGTTGCGGGCATTGGCCCACATCAATATTTTTTCCACACCCTTGCCTCTCTTATGTTTGTAAAACAACTCATCGTCGGCTCCATGGAGGTCTGCTGTTACCTGGCGGGCTGTGAAAAGACCAAAAAATGTGCGGTCATTGATCCCGGCGGCGATGAAAAACGGATTCTGGCTGCGGCCAAAGAGGCCGGCATGACCATCGAATATATCATCGCCACCCACGGCCACCCCGATCATGTCTGCGGCAACCGTCTCATCAAGGAGGCCACCGGCGCGGCCATTATCATGCATGAAGCCGATGCCGTCTTTTTTGCACGACCGGAGGTCACCAGGTTTTTCTCGATGCTGGGCCTTGAGCCCTCACCTCCGGCGGATATCCAGGTGCTGGGAGGGGATATCATCAGCATCGGCGCCGAGAGGCTTCGGGTGCTGCACACCCCCGGCCACACCCCAGGCGGCATCTGCCTGTACAACGCTCCCCATCTGTTCACCGGCGACACCCTCTTTGCCGGCGGTCTGGGCCGCACCGATTTTCCCGGCGGCTCCTCCCAGCAGTTGCTGGACTCCATCGCCAGTCAACTGCTGACCCTGCCCGATGAGACCATTGTCTGGCCCGGGCATGGCTATGGCGGGCATCAATCCACCATCGGGGCTGAAAGACGATCAAACCCTTATCTCCATTGACTCCATAGAAAAATGCCTCCCCTGTCTCCTGTCATCTCTCCCCTGGCGCCCGGCCATGCGTGAAATCGTCCTCGGCACCGCCGGCCATGTGGATCATGGCAAAACCAGCCTGATTCGCGCCCTCACCGGCATTGAAACCGACCGTCTCAAGGAAGAGAAAAAACGAGGCATCACCATTGAACTCGGTTTCGCCCACCTTGATCTGCCCTGCGGTCACCGCCTCGGC
>DYNG01000187.1 GCA_020721165.1 Desulfocapsa sulfexigens | reverse complement strand
CGCATCAACATGTGGTTGAAGGATTTTGTACCCCGAAGAAAAGAAATTCTCCAAGAAAAAACTTATGGAAATGATACTTGCTAATCAGGGGCGATCATTAAAATCGCAAAAACTGATAATTTACAAGGAATTGGACAAGTGGAGCCTTAACCATGAACAAACTGACGATATTGTTTTTATCGGGATTCAGTTTTCTTAACCAAAAGCTATTTTATCCTGGCTAATTTTTTCAGGGAATCATTGAGATGAAAAAAGCGGATCTGCTCAATGCCCACAATCCGGTCGAATTCCGCGAACGACTGTTCGTAGGCTGACTGGCTGCGGATATCATAACCCGCCGCAAAAATATGGCAGGTGTCCAGACAGATCCCCAGCCTCTGGGGGAAACGAGATAGTTCAAGGATGGCGGCCAGCTCTTCAAAGCGGCTGCCCAGGCTGGTCCCCTGGCCGGCGGTGGTTTCCAGCAGCACCCTGACGGCTGGAGGGGTCGCGGCCAGGACCTGATCAAGGGCGACAGTAAAACGGGCCAGGCCCGTCTCTACCCCGTCGCCGCCGTGCGAGCCGGGATGAATGACAGCAAAGGCGATGCCCAGTTGCTGACAGCGGTGCAGCTCCTCGATAAAGGCGGTGATGGATTTGTGAATAAGCTCCGGTTTGCCGCTGGCCAGATTGATCAGATAGGAGGCATGGGAGGCGACTGGCACCAGGCCGCTTTCCTGCCAGGCCTGACAAAACAGGGAAATTTCCTCGCTGGTCAGAGGGGGCGGGTGCCACTGGCGCTGATTTCTGGTGAAGATCTGCAAGGCCTGACCGCCAACCTGCCGCAAGCGGTCAAAGGCCAGGTGCAAACCGCCCGCGACGGATTCATGGGCCCCGAAAAATGGCATTGCTCCCTGCTCCCCGTAGATGGTTTTGTTGATGCGTTCCGTGGGCCGCTACTGATTCTGGCGCAGGAAATTCAAGGCCGAGCCGGCCTGGAACCAGGCGATCTGTTCGGCATTGAGAGAGTGCCGTAGAGAAAAACGGGATTCGCTTCCATCGGCATGGTGCGCCACGGCCTGCACGGTGGAGCCAGGAGCCAGCAGGGTCAGGCCCAGAATGTCCAGCCGATCCTCCTCCAGAATCAGGTCATAGTCGGCCTCGTTGATAAACGACAAGGGCAGCACCCCCTGTTTCTTGAGGTTGGCTTCATGGATGCGGGCAAAGGAACGGGTGATGACCACCCGGCCCCCCAAGTGGCGGGGGCTCATGGCGGCATGTTCTCGTGATGAGCCCTCGCCATAGTTGCTGTCTCCCACCACCACCCAGTTTTCTCCGGCGCTTGTGTAGGCGCGGGCAATCTCATTATAGGGTTGTCGGGCGCCCGAGAGCTGGTTCAGGCCGAGGCCGATTTCACCGCTAAAGGCATTGGTGGCGCCGCTGAGCATATTGCCGGAAATATTGTCGAGATGGCCCCGGAAACGGAGCCAGGGGCCGGCTGGCGAGATATGATCGGTGGTGCATTTGCCTTTCGCCTTCAGCAAAAGACGAAGACCGTGAAAATCCTGGCCGTTCCAGGGGGCAAAAGGGGAGAGCAGGGCCAGTCGCTGGGAATTTTCTGCCACCTGCACCACCAGCCCGGCCCGATGCGGGGTCGGGGCCAGGAAACCGCTGGTATCCCGGACAAGCCCCAGGGGAGGCACTTCTGGCGCCTTGGCCGGTGGGGTCAGGAGAAACGAGGCGCCATCGGCCGCTGACAGAGACGAGGTATAAGGATTGGTACGGAAATCGCCGGTCATGGCGTAGGCGACACAGGTCTCGGGACTGGCGATAAAACCACAGGTGCCGGGATTGCCATCGTTTCGTTTCGGAAAATTGCGGTTATAGGTCGTGACAATGGAGTTTTTGAAACCGGGCTCAATGTCTTTGCGATTCCATTGGCCAATGCAGGGGCCGCAGGCGTTGGCCAGGACCGTTACGCCGATGGCCTCAAGTTTGGCCAGTTGTCCGTCCCGGGCCATGGTTGCCCGCACCTGCTCGGAACCCGGAGAAAGAAGCAGGGGGATTTTCAGGCGCTGGCCCTTGCTCAGGATCTGCTCGGCCATGGCGGCGATGCGGCCCATATCCTCATACGAAGAATTGGTGCAAGACCCAACCAGGGCGCACGACACATTGGCGGGATGGCCATTTTTTTCGACAAATTCCGCCATGCTGGCAACCGGGGTGGCCAGATCAGGGGTATGGGGGCCGACCAGATACGGCTCAATCAGGCTCAAATCAATATCAATGACCTGGTCATAAAACTTTTCGGGATTGGCCAGAACCTCCGGGTCGGCTTGCAACAGGTGGCTGTAGCGGCTGGCCAGGGCGGCCGCCTCACCCCGACCGCAGGCCTGGAGATAGTCGGCCCCGTGCCGGTCGTAAGGAAACGAGGAGGTGGTGGCCCCCAGTTCGGCCCCCATATTGCAAATGGTGGCCTTACCGGTGCAGGAGAGGGTGGCGGCTCCGGGGCCAAAATATTCAAATACCCGATTGGTGCCGCCTGAACAGGTCAGCATCCCCAGTAGTTTGAGAATCACATCCTTGGGCGCCGCCCAGCCCTGCAGGGCGCCGCTTAAACGAACGCCCACGAAGCGGGGATGCAGCACCTCCCAGGGCATTCCCACCATCACATCCACGGCATCCGCCCCGCCCACGCCCGAGGCAAAGGCCCCAATGCCGCCGGCATTGGGGGTATGGGAGTCGGTGCCCAGCATCATCAGGCCCGGGAATCCATACTGTTCGAGAATCACCTGATGAATAATACCGGCGCCCGGCAGCCAGCAGCCAAAACCATAGCGCTGGGAGGCAGATGCCAAAAAGTCATAGACCTCCCGATTATCGGCATTGGCAGCCTGCACATCAAGCGCCGCGCCCTTTTCGGCCCGGATCAGGTGATCACAGTGGACCGTCACCGGAACCGCCGCCTCATCCTTGCCAGCGAGCATAAACTGGAGAATGGCCATCTGGGCGGTGGCATCCTGCAAGGCAATGCGGTCGGGCCGGGTTTTGATATAGGACTCGCCGGCAACCAGCTCGGCGTCCAGGGCATTATCAAGATGGCCATAGAGTATTTTTTCGCCATAGGTGAGCGGACGGCCCAGTCGTTTTTTGACGATGGCAATATTGGCCTCCATCTTCTGATAGACGGCCTCAATGAATTGGGGGCTGGAATCAACGGCGCAATCGGTGTTCATCTAAGGAAAACTCCCTGAAAAGAGGAAAAGGGCAAAGAAACAAAAATTATGAGCGGATCATCTCTTCGGTCAGCATGGTATCGGCCAGACCGAGAATATAGCGCTGTTGCTCCGGTGTGGCATGGGCGATGCACTCGCAGTGCAGGTTGGCATGACTGCGCACCAGCAGTTCAAAACGAACCGCATATTTTTCAACCTCGACGGCGCAGTAATAGGGGCCGCAGCCCTCCACATGCGCCCGCTGGGTCGCCGAGAGCATTTCCGGCGGCAGGACAATCCAGTACAGGCCAATCATCGGCCCTGGCTGGAACGAGCGTTTGAGATAGGAGTCAATATTATCCCGCTCCATGGGGGACAGATCATCAATA
>DYNG01000186.1 GCA_020721165.1 Desulfocapsa sulfexigens | reverse complement strand
CTGTGCCCGTCTTGACTGTCTCGGTGCTCAAGCGATTGCAGGATTTAGGTAAAAATTGAGCGCTTTGTGCTTTGCCGATAGATTTACCAAGTGGAATGATTGTTGTTTTTGTAATCTTTAGATAAATATGTGCTGTAACGATCTGTATTAGGCAGAGAGTTGCTGAACAAGGTGGAGGAAAAAATGCTTCAACAGGAAATGGCAGCGTCAGTACGAACGAATTTTGGCAAAGGCCCCATGCGTCAATTGCGCATGGCTGGTCATACCCCGGCGGTTGTGTATGGATTAGGTCACGAGCCTGTGGCCCTGCAACTTGAGACCCTGCCTCTGGTCAAGCAGTTACTGAAGCTTCAGCGCCGAAATGCCGTGATTACCCTTAATATCGAAGGTGATTCCCCGCGACATGTATTGATTAAGGAGCTGCAAACAGATCCCGTCTCTGACTCGTTGGTTCATGCTGATTTTTATGAGATAGCCTTGGATCAACCACGGGAATTTACGGTGGATCTGGTGGTGGATGGTGTGGCAAAGGGCATGGATCTCGGTGGTATTCTTGAAATTGCGACCCGTAAGGTCAAGGTCTCAGGCAATCCTCTTGACATTCCCGATACCATCACGGCCGATATAACCAGTCTGGGCATTGGCGACTCTTTGCTGGTCAGTCAGTTAAGCATTCCCGCCAATGTGACCATGATGACTTCTGGCGAGGCGGTATGCGCAACCATTCTGGCGCCACAATAATGAATGGCTGTTAGAAAGGGCGAGGGGCTGTTCCGGCCTTATTCTCAGTGGGTATGGTTCTTGGTCTTTGACGATTTTTTTTTTGTTTTTTAACAGTTGCATACGGTAATTCACTCATCCGGAAGGGGCGCCTGCTCTTTCCGGATTTTTTTATGGGCCTGATGGCGTGGCGGTGGGCTGGAATGAATGATGATCTGTTTCTGGTGGTTGGTCTGGGGAATCCCGGTCTGGAGTATGCTGCCACTCGCCATAATGTCGGATTTATGGTGGTTGATGAACTCGCCAGAAGGTTTGGGGTGACCTGTGAACAGGCAAAATGGCAAGCCCATTTTGTGCAACTGACTGCCTGGGGGAGGCGGATCTTTCTGCTAAAACCTGACACCTTTATGAACCTGAGTGGCCAGGCGGTGGCTCGCTTTGTGGATTTTTATAAGGCGCCCTTCGATCATTTGCTGGTCATTCATGACGACATTGATATGAGCCCCGGTCGGGTCAAACTGGTTGCTGGCGGCGGCGCGGGTGGTCATAATGGGATCCGCTCATTGATTCAGTGCCTGGGAACCAGTGATTTCTTACGGCTAAAAATTGGAGTTGGCCGTCCGGGAACGGCGACCATTCCCGCAGGAATTCCGGTGGTAAAGTTTGTTCTCTCTCCTTTTTTTCCCGAAGAAATGAGCCTGTTGGCCCAGAAAATGGATGTCATTGCTCAAGGACTGGAGCTTCTGGTCCGGGACGGAAACGCCCGAGCTATGAATCTGTTGAATAGTGTGAAGAAATAAAGAGTTGCTCTCTGGAAATCTGCTCTCCCCCCCTTGTTCCCCCTTTTTCAAAGAGCATAACCTGTAAAAATATGTTATATACACTCTTTATTCGCTTACGGTGGTTATTTGCTGAGGAATGATTGATTTTTTTTTTTGTTGCAGATGAGCGATAAAGTTTCCCCGTGCAGACAACTTATTGTGAAGAGGTGGAAAGAGTGTTTATTGCTGGTGATATGGCCGTCTATCCGGCCCATGGTGTAGGGGTTATTGAATCCATTGAGACCCAGACGGTGGCGGGGATGGAGCATTCATTCTATGTGATGAAAATTATCGAGAATGACATGAAAGTGATGATCCCCACGAGAAACAGCGCCAATGTAGGTTTACGAGCTATTATTGACCATAGCGAGGTGGAGAAGGTCATGGTGATTCTCCGTGAGCGAAACATCACCATCAGCTCCCAGACCTGGAATCGCCGGTATCGTGACTACATGGAGAAAATTAAGACGGGCTCTATCTTTGAAGTGGCCATTGTTCTTCGTGACCTGTGTCTTTTAAGTGTTGATAAAGAACTCTCCTATGGAGAACGGAAGATGATGGATACCGCCAAAAGTCTGTTGGTGAAAGAAATCTCCTTGGCTCGTCAGGCAGATGAATCCGCAACTGCCGAGCAGATTGAAAAAATGTTTTCCTAACCTTGAGACGAACGGCGTGGCATCGGTGGGCGAGGTTCCCGGTTGATTGCGCCTTTCTATCGGTTGTTGTGCATTTCTGTTAGTCATGGCCGTGTGTACTCGTCCTTTCGCGTCAGATTCCTCTGCTGCTGGTCATCAATTTGCATTTTGCGTCGGCGCTGAACAGGTTGGGAATCGCCTTGATCAGTTTCTGGCGCGGTTGCTTGCCGACGCGTCTCGTTCCCTTATTTCCGAATCCATTCGTCTTGGTTTAGTGACCGTTAATGGGCAGCTCCGCAAGAGCAGTTATCTGCTCAAGGCCGATGAGTCCGTGGTTGGTTCTTTGCGACCTGCTCCCGTCATGGCGCTTGTACCGGAAAAAATCCCCTTTGAAATTTTATTTGAAGACGAGTCTCTTCTGGTGATATCCAAGCCGCCGGGTCTGGTTGTGCATCCAGGCAGTGGTAACCATACCGGCACCCTGGTGCAGGGCCTGCTTTACCACTGTCAGGCCATTGCTGATGTTGGTGATGAAGCCGGGTTGCGACCAGGAATTGTGCACCGTTTGGACAAAGACACTTCCGGCGTGATGGTGGTGGCCAAGGAAGAGTCGGCCCATCGAAAACTGGTTGAGGCCTTTCAGTCAAGAGCGGTAGTGAAGCATTATATTGCGCTGGCCCAGGGCATTCTTGTCCACCGGAGTGGCCGGATTGCGGCTTCTTTGGGGCGCCATCCGGTGCATCGTCAAAAGATGTGTCTTCGGGAAGATGGCCGGTTTGCCGTGACCAACTGGCAGATTCTTCAGGAGTTTTCTTCCTCATCCTTGAGCCTTCTTCGTCTGCATATCGAGACGGGCAGAACCCATCAAATCAGAGCGCACCTTGCCTCCATTGGCCATCCTGTGGCTGGTGACCAGCTCTACGGCGGCAGTAAGGGGAGAATAAAATTTCCCCGGCAGATGCTTCATTCGGCACAACTGGCTTTTATCCATCCTTGCACTGGTCAGGAATTGGTCTTTACGGCCCCCTTGTGGCCAGATTTTTTGGCGGTTCTGGATCAGCTTGAAGATGATTGTGGCGCTGATCAACGGTCTGAAAAGGGGAAATCGTGATTGTCGGGGTCACTGGCGGCATGGGGGCTGGTAAGAGCCTGGTCGCCCGGTATCTGGGAAAGTTGCTGACGATCCCTGTTGTGGACGCAGATTCTGTCTGTCGTTCCCTGTTGGAACCGCAAAAGTTGGGCTGGCAAGGAATGCAGCACCATTTTGGCAATCGTTTCTTTGATCTGTCCGGGCACCTTGACCGGACTGCCCTGCGGCAGACCCTTTTTGCTGATTCGGAAGTGCGACGAATCGTGGAGCAGATTCTGCACCCGCTGGTTCGTCAGGAAATTCACGCCCTTTCCCGGCAAAGCCAGTCAGCCGGGGCAGGGCAGG
>DYNG01000185.1 GCA_020721165.1 Desulfocapsa sulfexigens | reverse complement strand
CCCGCCTTCCTGCCCGCCTCCATTGAGGTTATTCCTTTCAAAAATCTGCGGCGGCTCAGTCAGATCAAGCTCTTTGCCGAATATCTGGCCACTCTCCCCGGCAGTCAGAAGGTGCAGTATGGTCAGAAATGGGTGGAAAAATTTTATACCTTTACCCAACTGCTTTCCATTGTGGTGATCCTCAGTGGCGCCCTCCTGTTGTTGACCGCCTCCTTTATGGTGGCTTCCACCATCCGCCTGACCATCTTCAATCGTCAGGAAGAACTGGAGCTGCTGAAACTGGTCGGGGCCACCAATAACTATATTCGCACCCCCTACCTGCTGGAGGGGCTTATGCAGGGGCTTCTGGGCTCATTTTTGGGCTTGACCGCCCTCTTCGTCCTTTTTCAGTGGTTCATCCGTCACTTCTCCGGGGCCGGTGTTCTTCATATTCTCTCCTTCTCATTTTTTAGTCCGGGAGTTATTGTCACGCTTCTTCTGGCCTCTATAAGTCTTTGTACTATTGGCAGTTACACCTCCATGCAGAAGTTCCTGCGCGTTTGATTTCCTGATGCGTCGGTTTCTTCCTTTTCTTCGCTGGTGGCGCTCTTTGTCCCTGGTTGTTCTGACTATTTTTTCGATCGTTGCCTCGGCGCGGGGAGAATCCCCAAAACGGCCGGCCGACTGGAGGCATGAAAAGCAGGTTCTGGAAGAGAGGATTGAACAACAGACGATCACCATTGGCCAACTGCAAGAGGGGCTCAGAGTCAAACAGGAACAGGCTGTAGAGACGGTAGCCAGCGAACGGAATGTGCTGATGGAGCTTGAAGTCCTTGATACCCGGCTTCTGACCATCCTGACCAAACTGCACGATCTGGAGAGGGAGATGCTGGCCCAGCAGCAACAGATCGCGGAGATGGAGGCGGAAATTGCCGCCATCCAAGGCAAAAAGGAACGGGCCCAGAGTCATCTGCAAAAACGAATTGCTGCCTATTACAAAACCGGTAAAATCGGAATGATCAATGTTGCCTTTTCCGCCGATACCCTGCCCAAGCTGCTCAGCATTCAGGATGCCTTTGAGTCGCTTATTCGTTATGACCAGAGCCTGTTGCATCAGTACCGGCGGACACTGGCAGAACTTGAGGGGAAACGGAAGGCGTTGATCCTGGAAAAAGACCTGCTGGCCAGCCTTATTGCCCAGGCAAATCAGGAAAAAACCGACTTTGAAGCTGTCCGGCAGGAAAAAAATGAACTGCTGGCCCAGGTTCGCACCCAGAGCCAGCTCCATCAGCAGGCGGCCAAGGAAATTGAGCAGGCGGCCAAGGATCTTGAATCTCAACTTACCTTCATGAAACAAAAAGTGGAGATTCTTCATCAGGAATTTCTGATGCATAAAGGCCAACTGTCGGCGCCAGTCTCAGGCCAGGTTTTAGCCCGATATGGCCAGAGTCGCATGAATAAAATGGGCGTGGCCGGCAATGCCAACGGGATCAGTATCGAGGCTGGCAATGGCACGGCGGTCAAGGCCATCTATGCCGGCGCCGTGTCCTTTTCCGGTTACCTGCGCGGATATGGTAATACCATTATCATTGATCACGGATTTCAATACTATACGGTGTCTGCGCGGATGGAGATCCTGTTGAAGGAGGAGGGCGACACCGTGATCAAAGGTGATGAGATCGGCATTATGGGTGAAACAGCGACCCTGGTGGAGGATGGCTTTTATTTTGAGATCCGGCACGGTGAGAAAGCGGAAGACCCCTTGCCCTGGATAGAAAAAAATGAATTACCTTTACCCTGATGACCGGAGAGGGGTGATGATTGTGCGGAAACGAGACAAAAAAGATACCGGTCATCCCCTGCGATCTGGTAGAATAAACGGGTTGAAACTAAGGGCGCTGTGTGTGCTGATTCGTCCTGATCTTTTACCCGTGTGTGGTGAATTGGCAAGCTGTTTTTCCAACATCCTTTATTGAACCCGTAAAAAAATATGTGCCGATCCCCCCGAGCCGGGTTGTGTTTCGCCATCCTGCCCCTGTTTTTCTTTCTGTGTCTGCCGATCCCCATCCACGCCGAAATTTCTCAGGCTGAACGACAGTCCACTTATCAGCAACTGGAGACCTTTGCCAATGTTCTGAGTATCCTGCAGGAAAACTATGTGGATGAAATCAATGCCAAAAAGGTAATGGAAGGGGCCATCAGCGGGATGCTGTTTTCCCTGGATCCCCATTCTTCCTACCTGACAGCCGAAGATTTCAAGGAACTACAGGAAGAGACCGAGGGCAGCTTCAGCGGCATTGGGATTGAGGTCACCGTTGAGGAGGGAATCCTGGTTGTGGTCTCGGCCATTGAGGGCACTCCCGCTGATCTGGCCGGCTTGAAGGCGAAGGATAAAATTATCAAGATTGATGGTGAAACCACGCAAAACCTGAACCCGATGGAGGCCATTAAAAAATTGCGGGGGGCCAAGGGATCAAAGGTGCTGCTCGCCATTCATCGTCAGGGCTGGGAAGACCTCAGGGAGTTTTCCCTGACTCGTGACACCATTCCTCTCCACAGTGTGAAAGGAACCTGGATTGAGCCCGGCTTGGCATATATTCGAATCACCAACTTTCAGAGCCAGACGACCAAGGATCTCAAGGCCTTGTTGCAGCAATTGCACCAGCGCCAGCCCATCAACGGGCTGGCGCTTGATTTGCGGGATAATCCCGGCGGCCTCCTGGATCAGGCGGTTTCGGTGGCCGATATTTTTCTGGATGGCGGCCTGGTGGTTTCCACCCGGGGGCGGGTGGTTGAGCAGAACATGAGCTTTCAGGCCCACAGCAATGAGGGCAAGAATCTTTTTCCGCTGGTGGTGCTGGTCAATGAAGGCTCGGCCAGCGCCGCCGAGATCGTCACCGGCGCGATTCAGGATCATAAACGGGGCCTTGTTGTCGGCGCCAAGACCTTTGGCAAGGGCTCGGTGCAAACCATTCTGCCACTGCCGGAAGGGGCAGGCCTGCGCATGACCACTGCCCGGTATTACACCCCCAGTGGCCGCTCCATTCAGGCGACCGGCATTACCCCGGATGAGATTGTGCCTTTGCTTGACAGCAGCGCAACAGCCGGAAAAAATGGGAAAAATGGCGGAAACGGTGGGAATGGTTCCAACGGCGCCATCACGGAGGCCGACCTCCGTAACCATATGCCCAACCCCAATCCCGATCAGGCTCAGGAGAAAAAACAGGACGGCACAACGGGTCCGGTTGGAGAAGCGGTGCCGGATGGGGGGAATCAGGCCAGCCCGCCCGAGAAATCAGGGGACGGCACGGGTGAGTCTTTGCCAGTCGAGCCAGCGGACTCTTTGCGGCTTGATCCGGCCAGGGATAATCAACTGCGGGCCGCCATTAGCGCCCTAAAGAGGGTGGTTGAGCCATAATGCCATTTCTCAGGTAAGGGACTCGGCCAGAATAAATCATCCCGTCCTGCTGGTCTTTTCAGTCATCTTCTTCGTCATGGAAAGAGTTTCATAGCCCTGCTATGCGCTTCTTTCCACTCCTCGAATACGCCCCACAGGAAGTCCCCTTGGGGGATGACTGAAAATTCTGCGCGATACGGAACAATTTATTCTGGCCGTGTCCCTAAGGGCATTATGAAAAT
>DYNG01000184.1 GCA_020721165.1 Desulfocapsa sulfexigens | reverse complement strand
GATCTGATTGCCGTGCAGACCCATGATCCCTTTAAGGTGCTGGTGGCGACCATCCTCTCGGCCCGCACCCGTGACGAGGTCACCGCCGCTGCCGCCGCCCGCCTCTTTGCTGTGGCCCCCACTGCGCAAACCCTGGCCGCACTCGACGAAAAGACCCTGCAACGGCTTATCTTTCCGGTGGGGTTTTACACCAGCAAGGCCAAATATCTGGCCGCTCTGCCCGCCATTCTGGAACAGAAATTTGGCGGGCAGGTGCCCGAAGAGATCGAGCAGCTCATCACCCTGCCCGGCGTGGGCCGGAAAACGGCCAATCTCGTGCGGGCTCAGGCCTTTGGCAAACCGGCCATCTGTGTTGATACCCATGTCCATCGGATCATGAATATCTGGGGATTTGTGCAGACCACCACCCCCTTGCAGACCGAGATGGCCCTGCGCGAGAAGCTGCCCGAGCAGTACTGGATACGGGTGAATTCCCTGCTGGTGGCCTTTGGCCAAGTCACCTGCCGTCCGATTGGGCCCCATTGCGACCGTTGCGTTCTTGCTGATATCTGCCCCCGAATCGGGGTGCGACCCCGCAAGATCAAAGGTCTTGAGGAGGCGGTTCGAGCCAGCGGTCAGGCCAATCATAAACGAATGATTTCATGGAATGTCAATGGGTTGCGAGCGGTGGCCAAAAATGGCTTTCTGGCCTTTGTCGCGGATCAGGCCCCGGATATTCTGGCCCTGCAGGAGATCAAGGCCCTGCCGGAACAACTGCCCGAAGAGGTGCGGGAGATAGCCGGTTTCACCAGTTATTTCTACCCAGCCCAGAAAAAGGGCTACTCGGGCGTCGCCATTTACAGCCGTCAGCCTGCCGACCAGGTTATGCGCGGCCTTGGCGATTCCCGTTTTGACGAGGAAGGGCGGGTTCTTACCCTTGAATTTGCGGACTTCTATTTCGTGAACTGCTATTTCCCCAATTCCCGCCACGACCTGAGCCGGCTGTCGTTAAAACAGGAATTTAATCTTGCCGTGCACCGATTTCTTGAGGGTCTGGCCCGGAAAAAATCGGTGGTGGTCTGCGGTGATTTCAATGTCGCTCACACCGAAAAAGATCTGGCCAATCCAGCCGCCAATGTCAATAACGCTGGATTTACCCCAGAAGAACGACAATGGCTGGACGCCTACACCCAGACAGGTTGGATTGACACCTTCCGGCAATTTAATCAAAATCCCGGCAACTATTCCTGGTGGAGTTATCGCAGCAATGCCCGCCAACGGAATATCGGCTGGCGTATTGATTATTTCTTCGTGGATCCGGCCAGCAGGGGGAGAATTATGGGCGCGGATATTCTGGCCGATGTCCAGGGCTCGGATCATTGTCCGGTGCTTCTTGAATTTCAGTGATCTCAGACGCGACAGTTTCAGCCGGATGACGAGCAGCAATACTGCTCCTGCAACGACAAAACCCCTGGGTACTGCACAATCCCAGGGGTTTTGTCGTTGACAGAATGGGGAAGGCTGATTTTACAAATCCAGCCAGGATTCAGAGAAGATCGTCTGGCCTGACAGGGCCTTGTAGGTTTTGTGGTGTTGCAGGGCGACACCTTCAAGAGTGGATGGATCAGGATCATCCCCATCCATCATGGCATGCACCATGTCCACATGATTCTGGCGTTCCCCCTTGCAGATGGCCATCAGCTCGGTATCATAGGCATTGACAATGGCCGTGGTAATTCCATACTTCATGAGCATAATCAGGTAGGTGCGATCAAGGTATTTGCGCAGATGCTCGGCCACGCCATTGGAGACATTGGACAGACCCACGGTGGAACCGGCGCCGGGAGCAATGTCAGCCAGCATCATCATGAACTCCAGGCCGGAGGCGATCTGGTCGGCCCCCAGGGTGATGGGAGTGCCAATGGGATCAAAGAGCATTTTCTCATTGGGTATTCCGGCCTCGCTCAAGGCCATCATCAGATCCACAGCCATGGCGGCCCGTTCGTTGGAGTCGCGGGGCATGCCCTCAGGCCCCCAGAGCAGGGCGATGACATTGCAGCCAGCCTCAGCGGCCACCGGAATCAGGTTCTGCATCCGCTCGGGCTGAGCGGAGATGGAGTTCATAATGGCCGTTTCTTTATTTTTCACCACCTTGAAGCCGGCAGTCATGGCCGCCATATTGGTGGTATCCAGACACAGGGGGATATCAGCTACATTCTGAACAGTCTCAACTATCCAGGGCATCAATTCGATGCCATCTTTGCGGGCGGGCCCGATATTCAGATCGAGGTAAGAGGAGCCAGCCGCCGCCTCTTCCTCGGCCATCTCCTGAATTGGTCCGGCAATCCGCTCTTTCATGGCGTTGCCACTGCGTTTTCCCATGATATTGATGCTTTCGGCTATCGCCATGACCTTCTGTGCCATGCTTTTTCTCCTTCTCTCGTATGATTTTTTCGTAAAGAACAACTTGGATATTTGACTTGAACTCCCTCTTTTACCTTGAATTTATCCTTCTGTCAACGACAGGTAAAATTCACCATCGCCTTCATCAGGCTCTCCCGACGAGCAACCATATTCATTCGCGCTCTCGTTGAGAGGATATTGAAGGCGAACTCCAGCATCAGGCGCCATCAGTCCGCGCCGACCACGAGGCGCTGGGCTTTCCGTCAGTCCCGAACTTGCAGGCCTCGCAGAAGGGATCGTGGTAAAAGAGAAACCAGGCCTGATCCCGCATTCCCTGATGAATCAGCTTCTTCTTGCGCTCGATGACCTCCAGCGGAAAGTTATCGTAGGCCATGACCCAGAGCGGATTCAGATGGGCCCGGGTGGGAAAGAGGTCGCCCAGATGGATCGCCTGTTCCCCCTGAGATTCAATGAAAACGACCTGATGCCCCCGAGTGTGGCCTCCGGTGCGTCTCACGGTAATGCCTGGAGCCACTGTGGCCATTTCTTCCACCAGGACAAGCTGGCTGCTGAGGTTCAGAGCATCGGTGTTGATCGGCCAATACGCGGCGCTGGAACGAGTGCAGGGCTGGCAAATATCTTCCCACTCAGCCCGCTGCAAGAGATGACGGGCGCGGGGAAACGAAAGCTCCGGCTCTCCAGAGGCGCCGGTCATGACAATACCGCCGGCATGATCCCAATCGCCATGCGTCAAAACCACGGTGTCAATGTCGTGGCGGCTGATGCCCAGTTTTTTCAGATCACCGATTACATCCCATTCCCGCTGAATCTGAAATATCTGCCGCTGCTTCGCAGTGAGCTTGTTGCCAATGCCGGACTCCACCAGGATCAGCGAGTCCGGGCCTTTGATCAGCATGGGGGAGGCGGTGAGCAGGATATTATTATTCTGCTCCACGGGATAGCGTGTTGACCAGATACTTTTCGGCACCGGGCCGAACATGGCCCCTCCGTCTAGTTTGAACGAGCCGCCATTCAGCCAGAATATTTCGTACTCACCAACCGTTAACCCCGTGGTGCGCATGGTAGTCCCCATTTGCCTTTTCAGACTTTTTTCCCGCTCTTGAGATGCTGGAAGGTCTCGGTGATCTCCTCAAGGATGCCGGGATCATCGATGGTGGAGGGCATCCGGTAATCCTTACCGTTGGCGATGGCCCGCATGGTGCCGCGCAGGATCTTGCCGGAACGGGTCTTGGGCA
>DYNG01000183.1 GCA_020721165.1 Desulfocapsa sulfexigens | reverse complement strand
TTTATAACGACTCGTTGTGATCTCCGCCCCTTTTTCATTCACTATGCAACAAGAAAACAGGCAGGCAGCGACGATACAGCCGACAAATAACTCGTTTGCTTGAGGGTGGAAACAAAGCGCTGCTCCTCTTATCCCAGTCTGCATGGAGCCGGAATGTATCCTGAATCGTTTTTTTGTACAATTACTTCCGCTGAATTTTTTCCTCAATCTCAACCCGGCAATCCTTTGAGCATCTTGAGGGTGCTTTGAAAAATGAGGTTTTTCGTTCGAAAACGAGACGACCAAAAAAAAATTTAACGCAGACATATAATTGATATTCCGAGAATAAACTTTTAAGCGCAACGAGGAGTTTGGGCAAAAAGACCATTTTTCAAGGTGCCCTTGAGTAAGAAATTGGTAAAACCAACGCCATCTTCAGGCCGGTTCTGACTGACGAATACCAGGAGATTACAGGTCGTATGTTCAAACAATAGCACTCTGACCAAGGTACCTGAAGCACTCCTCGGCAGGCAGGGGCCGACTGAAGAGATAGCCCTGAATAATGTTGCAACCTCGTTGGGCCAGATGTTCCTTCTGAACATCCGTTTCCACTCCTTCTGCCACCAGGTTCAGGCCTAAGGTCTGGGCCATGACAATAATGGTGTTGACCACAGCAGTATCCGAGGGAGTGGTGTGCAACCGGCGGACAAAGGATTGGTCAATCTTCAACTCCTGCACCGGCATCCGCGACAGGTAGGACAGGGATGAGTAGCCGGTGCCGAAATCATCCAGCGACAAACTGATCCCAATGTCTCGTAACTCCAGCAGTTTCTCCTGGGTTTGATGGGTGTCAATCAGCAACATGCTTTCGGTCAGTTCCAGGCAGAGTTGAGAGGGGGGAATGGCGGTATCGTTTATGGCCAATCGCACCGCGTCGTCCAGGTCGCCCCGTTGAAATTGCACGGCCGAGATGTTGACCGACATGCGTATCGGCGACAGGCCGGCCTGTTGCCAGGCGACGGCCTGCCGGCACGCCTCGTGGAGTACCCAGGCTCCCACCGGCACAATCAGGCCGCTTTCTTCGAGGATGGGAATAAACTCGAACGGCGAGACCGGCGGCATATCGGCGGGGCTCCAGCGCAGCAGCGCTTCCACGCCGCAGACGGCGCCTCGTTGCAGGCAAATCTGGGGCTGATAATGAAGGCTGAATTCGTTGTTCTCCATGGCTCGGCGGAGCTTATTTTCGAGCATCAGGCGCTGCTGGGCCTTGTGGTGAAACGCCGTGGTGTAGGCAACCACGGTGTTGCGCCCCTGTCGTTTAGCCTCGTACATGGCGGCTTCCACATTGCGCAACAGGATATCAACCGTCTCTCCGTCATCGGGAAAGGAGGCGGTGCCAATGCTGGTGGTAATCATTACTTCAACGACACCCACGAGAAAGGGTTTGCTCAGAAGCTCTTTTGCCCTTTCGGCCAGGACATTGGCCTGCTCTCGGGTGGTGGTCAGGGGGGGCACAAGAATGAATTCATCACCAAGAAAACGGGCGGCCAGCCCGTCTGGACAGATGGCGTTTTGCAGGCGATCGCCAACTGCCACCAACAACTGGTCGCCAAAATCATGGCCAAAGGTGTCATTGATGAACTTGAGGTTGTCAATGTCTATAAGCGCCAGAATAAGGGCTTGCTCCCGCATATCCATGCGCATTATCTCATCATTGAGATGTTTTTCCAGATGAAAACGATTGCGCAGGCCGGTCAGGATATCATGGCTTGCCTGCCAGGCCAGCGCGGCTTCCTGGCCCTTGCGCTCGGTAATATCCTCTTTGATGCCAACAAAATGGGTGATGGCGCCATTGTCGTCTCGGATTGGGGCGATACTGCATATCTCCCAGTAGATTTCACCGCCCTTGCGACGATTACGAAACTCGCCGCGCCAGTCTTGGCCGGCCCTGATGGTCTGCCACAGATTGGCATACAATGCGGGTGATTGATACCCTGATTTGAGGATGCTGGCGTTTTTGCCGATGATTTCGGGCAGACTGTAGCCACTGGTCGCGCAATAACGGGGATTGGCGTATTCGATAACGCCACGGGTGTCGGTAATGAGAACGGCATTGGCGCTTTGCTCCACGGCCGTTACCAGCTTCCGCAACTCCGCTGTTTTTTCGCTGACCATGACTTCAAGATTTGTTTGATACCGACGATTATCGTTAATGAGCCTGGCTCGCTCCAGGCTGCGCTGGACGATGATCTCCAGCTCGCCCAAATCCTGGATGGGCTTAGTCAGATAGTCCCAGGCTCCACGACGCAGGGCGTCAATGGCATCGGCCAAGACTCCGGTACCGGAGATAACGATGATCGGCAGGTTGTCAAATTCGCTCATCACGGCAGCAATGAGTTCCAGGCCGTCCATGCGGGGCATGCGCAGGTCGGTGAGAATGATGTCCGGTCGGTTGCGGCGGATCAAATCGAGGGCATCCAGACCGTCTTCAGCCTGGGAGACCAGAAATCCCAAATCTTCAAAGAAGGCGGCGATACAATCGCGAATGGCTGCCTCATCATCAACGGTCAGCAATTTGCGGGGTTGCGAATTGGTCATGCTGTCTCTCCAGGGAGTGAGGGGGTGGCTGCGGCCAGCGGCAAATGAATGGTGAAACAGGCGCCGGCCCCCGGCGCTGATCGAACCGAAATGCGACCGTGGTGGTTGGTAGTAATGATGGCATAGGAAATAGACAGCCCCAAGCCTGTTCCCTGTCCCACGGGTTTCGTGGTGAAGAAGGGTTCAAAGATCCTTTTTTGGATGTCAAGGGGAATGCCCGGGCCGTTATCTTCGATTTCGACCACCACAAAGTTGTCGTCCCGGTGGGTGCGGACAGTAATTTGGGGGGCCTGGGTCTGGCCTATACGCAGGGCCTGGGCCGCGTTTTTGAGCAGATTGAGCAGGGTCTGTTCGATTTCCATTGCCATTATCGGCACAAGGGGCAAGTTGGGTGCGAACTCTCGAATGATTGCGATCTCCTTGAAGTCATACTTTTTTTTCAGATCATAATCCGTGGCCGCAAGCAGAAGAGACTGTTCAATGAGCTGGGACAGATCAACCAGTTCGGTCAGAGATTCACTCTTGCGGCTGAATTTTAACATGCTGACAATGATTTTGGCGGCCCGTTCGGTTGCGGTGCGGATATTGACAACAAACTCGTTGATCTGCCGCTCGTTAAGATATTGGCGCAGAGAATCAAGATCCAGGCCACAGGCGGCGGCCACACTCTGGTTGGCGGGCAGGGCCGGATCCAGCCGCCGTTGAATGATCTGGGCGGTCTGGGTGATGATGCCCAGCGGGTTATTGATCTCGTGGGCCATCCCGGCAGCCAGGCCACCCACCATCATCATCTTTTCCGTCTGCATCATCAGGGCCGTTGTTTTTTTGCGTTCGGTGATGTCTTGCAGGGTAAATTGCAGAAATGACCGATCACCGGATTGGAAGCTCATCAAGTGCACTTCGGCATCCCAGATCTCACCCTCCGGGCGTTGATGCCGCCATTCAAAAACGATCTGCCCTTTTTTACAGGCCTCTTCAATGTATTGGCGCGCCTGGTCGGCGGAATTGGAGCCGTCGTACTGGGTGGGCGCTGAGACATCCAGCGGGGTCTTGCCCAGGGTATTT
>DYNG01000182.1 GCA_020721165.1 Desulfocapsa sulfexigens | reverse complement strand
TCTACTTTGTCACATTGTCACGCCGTCATAAGCGGCACCCCTTTAACCCCCCTTATCAGGGGGGAAACTAAAAATCTCCCCCCTGATAAGGGGGATTAAGGGGGGTTAAAGGGGTGCCGCTTATGACGGCGGGACAATGTGACAAAGTAGAACTAATTGCCACTGATATAGCCCTTTGCCCCATTTTTTTCAAGAATTATGTCACGACCCACCGACAGCCCGCCCCAAAATCCGATAATTTCGTTCCACCATGGTTAAGGGGTCCACCACCAGCCCCGCCTGGATCATGGCATTATCGTAGATCTGAGCAGCGACTTCAGCCGCAAAGCTCTCATCGCTTTTTTGCAGGGCCGCCAATCGTTGAATAAGCGGGCTGGCGATATTGATTTCCAGATTTTTCTTACTCTGCGCCGCCTCCTGGCCCTTTTCACGACGACTGGCCGCCATAATCCGCTCCATGGAGGAGGTCATATAGCTGTCAGGGTTGACAATCATGGCCGGCGAGGAGACCAATCGTTTGGATTCAATGACGGCGGCCACCTTGTCACCCAGGGTTGCCTTCAGCCAACTGATCAGCACGGCCTTGTCGCCATCCTCCAGCTGTGCGCCCTCTTTTTTGCTCGCCGCCTCCTTTTCCTCAACCGTTTCACTCTTGCTCAGATCGAGATCGGCTCGATCGGCGGAGATGAGCTTCTTGCCGTCAAATTCAGAAAGATGACTGAGCACAAAATCATCAATTGGTTCAAGGGTATAGAGGATTTCAATGTTCTTCTGCGTAAACGACTCCACATAGGGCCCCGCCTCAATCGCGGCCCGACTGGAACCGTTGATGTAATAAATGGCCTCCTGCCCCTCTTTCATCCGCTCCACATAAGCAGCCAGGGCAATGGGAGTTCCCGCCTCCGAACGGGATGATTCAAAGCGAACCAGTTTGCCCAGCTCCTTCTGAAACTCGTAATCAGAGGTAAGGCCTTCTTTCAGGTAGATACCAAACGACTTCCAGAAACCAAGGTAGGCCTCAGGATTCTCCTGGGCCTGCTCATCCAGAAATTTGAGAAATCTTTTGGTGATCACCTTCCGAATCTTGGCCAGCAGGGCATTGTCCTGCAAGGATTGGCGCGAGATATTGAGAGGCATGTCTTCACTGTCCACCACTCCCTTCAAAAAGCGCAGCCATTCCGGCAAAACGCTCTCTGAATGCTGGTCAATGAGAATCCGCTGACAATAGAGATTAACCCCGGATTCCACCCGACCAAAACCCATGATCTCAAAATTCTCTTTGGGAACAAAGAGGAGGGCCTTGATGGCCAGAGGAGCATCCGCCGAAAAATGGAGGCGGTACAAGGGCTCATCATGGGCCGTGCCGATGAACTTATAAAAATCGCTATACTCCTGATCCGTAATTTCGCCTTTGCTGCGAGTCCACAGCGCAGATACGGTGTTGATCGTGTCTCCAGCCAGCTTGATGGGGAAGGGCACAAAAGAGGAGTACTGTTTGACAATCCCCTCCACCTTCCATTTTTTGGCATAGTCATGGGCATCGTCTTTCAGCTCCATGATAATTCTGGTGCCCCGATGCAGGCCGGCAGACTCAGCGATGGTGTAGGAACCAGCGCCATCCGAAACCCATTCATGCCCTTCCGATCCGTCCCAGGAGCGGCTTTGCACCCGCACCTTGCCCGCCGCCATGAAGGCGGCATAAAACCCGACCCCAAACTGACCAATCAGACTGACATCTTTTTTGGCCGCCTCCGCCAGACCCTCCATAAAGGCGCTGGAGCCAGAGTGAGCAATGGTGCCCAGATTAGCCTCCAGTTCATGCCTGTTCATGCCAATGCCGGTATCGGTTATGGTCATGGTATGCTTCTCTTCATCGAGATCAATACTGATCTCCAGGGGCAGATGGGCATCAAAAACCTCGCCGGCGGTCAAACTTTCATGCCGGAATTTCTCCAGGGCATCGGCGGCATTGGAGATCAGCTCCCGGACAAAAATGTCCCGCTCGGTGTAGAGGGAGTGGATCACTATATCGAGAAGCCGTCTGGTTTCGGCCTGAAATTCATGGGTCGTGGTCTGGGTCATGGGGATTCCTCTTTTGCGCGGATTTTTCGGATTAAAACGGAGTGGTTGGCCATCGGTCGCCTATTCCGTTGCTTTTTTTACTCAATTCGGCCAGAATGATAAACATCGAAGCCGCGCTGTCAAGATTCCTTGCCGATTCTTGCCCATCTTTCGTTGGGGGCCACGAAGATGCAGCCTGTTCGTTTTTCCATTTCGTTACGGCCTCTTATATCGTTCTTGCAGCAGAAAAAGCAGGGTTTTTTTGAACGAAGACTTATCCTTCCCGGTGACTGAACAGACATGGATACTCTCATTATTGGCGGCGGCATTTCGGGTCTCACCGTCGCCCATAAACTGCGACAACTCTGTCCTGGTCACCAATTTTGTATTCTGGAAAAGACCAGCCGGACCGGCGGCGCCATCTGGAGCCATGCCGAGGATGGCTATCTGGCCGAAAATGGTCCCCACGGCTTTCTCGACAACTGCGCGGAAAGTCGCCTCCTGCTCGAAGAAACCGGCCTGGCAGCAGAATGTGTCAAGGCCCCGTTAAGCAAATTTGTCCGCTTTGTTTGCCTGGGCGGGACACTGCGCTGCATCCCTCAACAACCGCTGAAAATCCTCCTGGCCCCTCTCATCTCCCCGTTGGCAAAACTGCGGGTCGCAGGCGATCTTTTCACACAACCCCTGACCGGCGAACCCACTGTGGCCCAATGGGTGGAACGACGATTTGGCCCGGCCCTGCTTCCTTTTGTGGATGCGGTCTTCACCGGAACCTATGCCGGCGATCACACGCGCCTGGTTATGGATGGGGTCATGCCGGGGGTCCGCCGCCTGGAAATGACTCACGGCTCGGTCCTGCGCGGCCTTTTGGCCACCATGCGCGAGAAACGACGCCAGCGCGACACCAATTCTGGTCAGGCCAAAAAAGGACTGCCGGCCATGACCAGTTTTCCCAGGGGTATGGAACAACTGCCGAAGAAGCTGGCATCCTCCCTGCAAATCAACCGGGAACTCCGGCTGGGCTGTACGGTGACGGGCATTCGTCCCCTCCCGCAAGGCTGGGAGGCGGTCACTGACACCGGCTGCTATCAGGCGGACAATCTGGCGCTGGCCCTGCCCATCAACGGCTCGCTGGCCCTGCTACGAAGTTTTTCCCCGACCATGCCGCAAGCTCGTGTTCCCGAGGCAAAAATTGTGACCATTGCCCTGGGATTTGGCCCGGGCTCCAGCCTGCCGCCCGGATTTGGCTATCTGGCGCCGGAACAGGAGGGCCGATTCTGCCTGGGGGCGCTCTTTTCCTCCAATATGTTTCCAGAACGAGCCCCGCAGGGCCATATCCTGCTGGAAGCCCTGGTGGGTGGACGACGACATCCAGAACGGCTGGATCTTGACGATCCCACCCTTATTCGTCGCGCCCTGGAGGATTTGCGCCCTTTGCTCCCCTTGCTCGGCCAACCCTCATTTGCGCGGGTGCTGCGGGCCAGCGGGGGGATACCGCAAATGGAGGCCGGTTATCCCGCTCTCCTGAACTGGCGGGATCAGATGATGCGTGACCATCAGGGGCTTTTTATTCACGGTTTT
>DYNG01000181.1 GCA_020721165.1 Desulfocapsa sulfexigens | reverse complement strand
TGCCTGCGCCATCCATCCCGGCTATGGCTTTCTCGCTGAAAACCCCGATTTTGCCAAGGCCTGTGAAGAGGCCGGCATTATCTTTATCGGCCCGACCTCAAAGGTTATCTCAGATCTGGGCAACAAGGTGATCGCCCGACAAATCATGGCCGAGGCCGGAATCCCCATGGTTCCCGGCACTGTCAACCTGTCGGCGGGTGAAGAAGGCGTCCGGGAAGCCCTGTCCTTTGCAGGCGTTTATGGCTATCCCATTATGCTCAAGGCCACCTGTGGCGGCGGCGGTCGCGGTATCCGCCTGATTGAATCCGATGAGCAGATGCGCAAGGAGATTCCGGTGGCCCGTTCCGAGGCCAAGGCCGCCTTCAACGATGACTCGGTCTATCTGGAAAAGGTGGTGCTGCAACCCAAGCATGTGGAAGTGCAGATTATTGCCGACAAGGAAGGCACGACCATTCATCTTGGCACCCGCGACTGTTCCATCCAGCGCCGCAATCAGAAGCTGATTGAGATTGCCCCTTCCATGATCGGCAACAAGGATCTGCTCGATCAAATCTGTCAGACTGCGGTCAAAGCGGCCAAGGCGGCGGGCTACACCAATGCCGGCACCGTCGAGTTCCTGATTGACAAGGATTTCAACTACTATTTCATGGAGATCAACACCCGTGTGCAGGTTGAGCATACGGTCACCGAGATGATAACCGGCATTGATATCGTCCGCACCCAGATCAAGCTGGCGATGGGAAAGACCCTCTCCTTTACGCAGAATGATGTCCAGTTAAGGGGCCATGCCATCGAAATGCGGATCAATGCCGAAGATCCCCAGGCCGATTTTATGCCGGAGGGCGGCAAGACCGTTTCCGTCTATCGCTCGCCTGGCGGTTACGGAGTGCGGCTTGATGGATTTGTTTACCAGGGCTACACCATCCCCCAGGTCTATGATTCCCTGCTGGTCAAGCTGACCGTGCATGGCTTCTCGTGGAATGAAACGGTCAGTCGGGTTCGTCGCTGTCTCAATAATTTTGACATCGCCGGCCCCAAAACCACCATTCCCTTTTACCTCAACATTGTCAGCGATCCCGATTTTATGCGCGGCGATTTCAACACCTCATTCCTGGAGACCCACCCCCAGCTTTTCGAGTACAAGGAAGTCCCCAATGAGGCCGAGAAATTATCAAAACTCATTGCTGAAATCCATCATCGCGGACTGAATCCCTATGCCCTGTAAACAGGAATGAATATCGGCGCCCAGCCAACAATGCAAACTTACTGTTTTTTCTCATTCTTTCTCTGCCCTTGCGCAGGGAAAGAATGAATCTCATATCCACAAGGAGTCACACGATATTATGGAACGAATTGTCCAGGGAATGGCTGCCAGCGCCGTTGTCGCCAAACTGCGCCAGGCCGACGGCTATTACATCACCAACACCGCCCGCGATCTCTCCCAGTCCGACTTCAAAAATCGGATTCTTCTCCATACCGACCTTCTGGCAGCGCCCTCCCGCGAGCGAGCCGGTTACTTTTCTCTGGAGATAACCGGTGGCGCCTCCGTCCATGTGGATATTCTGCGCAAACAGGTTGACCCCTTTCTCAAACTGGAACTGCTGCGGGAGAAGATGCCCACCACCATGTTCCAAACCCTGTGCCGGGGCGTCAATCTCTTTGGCTATCGGCCCTACCCGCAAAATGTGATTCGTTTTACGGTTCGTGAGTTTGCCAAATTTGTGGATGTCTGGCGGACCTTTGATTTTATGAATCATATTCCCAATATGCAGGCCGTTTTTGAGGAGGTGGCCAAGGCCGGCAAGATCAATGAACCCTGCATCTGCTTTTCCACCGGCCCCGAGCATACCGACGATTTTTATGTCAACAAGGTCAAGGATATTCTTGTCGTCACCGGGTCTGACATCATCCTTTGCATCAAGAACCACGGGGGTTTGGGTACTCCGCAACGCATTGGCCAATTGGTGAATGCCATCAAGCAGAAATATCCTGATCTGCCCATTCATTATCATGGTCACAACACCGACGGCAACGATATCGGCCGCATTGCCGCCGCCGTTATCAACGGGGCCTCCATCGTTGATGCCAGCGACTCGGCCATGACCGGCTACTATGGGCCGCCACCCAGCCTGACCGTCATCCAGACCTTGAAGGAACTGGGATATAAGGCGGTTGGCATTGATGAGGAGGCGGTCATTGAGACCTCTGAGGTCATCCGCGACCAGCGCCAGTATTACGAGGCCTTTGAATCCCAGATCAAGGGCTTCCAGCCGACCGTGCAGATTCATAAACTTCCCGGCGGGGCCATGGGTTCCAGCCTGGAACAGGCCGCCAAGGGCGGGTTCCTGGACAAGATGCCGGACATCCTCCACAAGGAGTTGCCGCGCGTCCAGAAAGAACTGGGCAATTACTGGTCTGTGACCCCCGGTTCCCAGATTCTCTGGACAACCGCAGTCGCCAATGTCCAGGGAGGAGAGCGGTACGGCAACCCGTCCGGAGATCTGCGCAACCTGCTTCTGGGCAAGTACGGCCCCTTCCCTTTCTACCAGCCGGAAGAATGGATCTACGAAAAGGTGCTGGGCGAAAACTGGCGGGAAGTCCTGGAAAAAGAAGGCGGCATGGATGAAATTGAAGATATGGATATCGCTCGGGAAAAGAGCGTTCTGACCGAAAAACTCGGCCATGAGCCCACCGATCATCAATTGGTTCTCTATCTGCAACACCCCAATGACGCTGTGAATTTCTTCAAATTTGAGGAAAAATTCGGCAAGGTCTATGTCCTGCCGCCCTCCATTTTCCTGCATCAAGGGAAATTCAATGTGGGCAAGACCCTCTCCTTTACCGACCATTACGGCAAAGAGCATGTGATCGAGGTTGGCCCCTCCCTGATCAATGAGGACGGGGAAAGCAATGTCTATCTCAATGTTGACCATCATCAACGGATTTACGCCTTTGCCCCGGAGGCAAAAGCCGGCGCCGCCGCCGTTGCCGCCACTCTGACCAAGGAAGAAATCATGGCCCTGGCCAAAAATGGTGATATTCGGGCCCCCTTTGCCGGCAATATCTGTGAGATCAGCGTCAAGGAAGGTCAGGAGGTCGCCGCCGGCGATCAGGTTGCGATGATGGAGGCGATGAAGATGCAGACACCGGTCGTCACCGCCATTGCCGGGATTGTCACCACCATCTCGGTGAAAGTCGGCGATGCCGTCAAACCCGGAAGCAAAATAGCCAAGGTAGATGTGGACGAGTAGTTTCAGTTCTCCATTCAAGGTATCTTGAAAAGAACCCTTTTCAAGATACCTTGAATGGATTTTGATCCGAACCCTACGCCAATAAAATTCTCACCTTCATAATCCCGCGTCCCACCAATCCCTTTTCCAATCTCCGCCAGCTATTCCACGAAGCATTCACATCAAAATCGAGCTGGCAAGCAAGTAGCGACCAGTCCATCTAAAAGATACTGTTGTCAATCTCTGCCACTCTTCTCGTACCGTTCATTCTTGACAGAGACGACAATATCCGCTATTCTCTTCGATCAATTGTTGTAAACTTCTTTTTTTCTTTATTTACGCCCCATCCTTTTTATGTCAGAAACCACCACTACTCACGACATCTCATCGCTTTATCGCTTTCTGGCTCAATGT
>DYNG01000180.1 GCA_020721165.1 Desulfocapsa sulfexigens | reverse complement strand
AATGGAAAGAGGCGCATAGCAGAGCTATGAAACTCTTTCCGTGACGAAGAAGATGACCGAAAAGACAAGCAAGACGGGATGATTTATTTCTGCCGAGGCCCCAAAGGCAGAATAGACGAAAAACAACGGCCCATCAATGCAAAAAAAAAGGACAACCCGGCTGGGCCTTTTTAAGCCGTCGCCAGGGCCAGGGCCAGGGCCAGAACTTGATCGCCTTCCTGAAACAGCAGTCGTTTCGCGGTCAGATCGGCCAGAAAGGCGGTCAGGGTCGGGGGGCTGATGGTTGGAAAATTGGCTGCCAGATCAACAAGTGTGCGAATCTGTTGACAGAAAAGATAGATAGACCGTGAGGCCCCGTATAAACGGTGATGCAGGCAGGGGCCGTCAATCTGTTCCTGGCGGATAATAAGAAAGGAGCCGCCATCACGAAAACTCAGAGCGGGGAGATCCTGGCGCTCCCGTTCCCGATGAAACGACTGCCAGCGGCCAATTTTTGCGGCGACCGGCTGCCAAAGTTGCCGTTGCCGCAGGCGATCTCCCCGATAGCCTTTGATCAGCATCTCCAGCCCAGTCAGAAGAGCCGCCGGGAAAAGCAGACGATTTTTGGCGTGGGGCAGAACGGCGGACAGGCCAAACTTTCGGGGATTGGCGCTGATGGGCGAGCCCTCTCCCAGAAAAAAGGCGGCGGCGCTCAAGGGGGCAAAGGGCAGGACAAAGTCAAGCGCGGCCAGGGTTTCGGCCACCTCCTCTTTCGTGCTGCCCGGAAATTCGGTAATCAGATTGCCATCCAGCCGTATATGACAGGCCAGGCTGTGCTTCATGGCCGCGATATTGGCAATCACTGTGGTCCCTTTCTCCATGCGGGAAAGCAGGGTGGAGGAAAGGGCCTCAATCCCCACCTGCACCGAAGAAAGCCCGCCGCGCCGATAGGCCGCCAGTTTTTCACCATCGGTGATGACCCGAATTTCGGCAAAGAAGTCATAATCCACTTCCCCCTGCTCCATGAGTTGAAAAAAGCAGTCCGCCTCTGCTGGGGGCAGGGCATTGTCGGTGAAGAAAAAGTCAAGACAGGCATGTCGCCTGGCTTGTTCGGCCACCTCGGCGGCCACCGTCTCCCCCTTTTTCCAGCGGTATCCCTGCCATTGCAGATTGAGGTTGCAGAATGCACAGCGATTCCACCAGCAGCCCCGCGAAAATTCGAGAGGAAGCGCCGGAATAAACGACTGCGAACCGAAGACGGCCCGCATCTCCTGAAAATAAGGGGCATAATCGGGAACGGGCAGGGTGTTGAGATCAGCAATGCCCGCCGGAGGAGAGGGCTGCCAAGGGGGCCGGGCTTGGTTTCGTCGCAGAATCCGGGGAGGCAGCGTATCCAGGTCGTCACTGCGGGCCAAGGCCTGACAGAGCAGAGCCAGAGCCTCTTCGCCTTCGCCGGAGATGATGTAATCAAGTTGAGGAAACGAGTCGAGAAGGGAGGCGCCCATTGTGCCGACACAGCCTGAGCCACCAGCCACAATCAGCGCCCCTGGACAGAGCCGTTTAATGCGCTGCGCCGCTGCAAGCGAGGCCAGCAACTGAGAAAAACAGATCGAAAAACCCACCAGATGAAAAGAGGCCCAGTCAATGGCGGCCAGCCATTGCTCCAAAGAGTGTTCAAGAGTATGGACGGTTGCCTCAAAATCAAGGCCATGCAGGGCCCGATTCCCCTGGCAGGAGGCGGTAAAAAGCCGGGCCGCCGAGTGGCGCTGTTCGGGAAAAAGCAGAGGGCTGTACAGGGCCTCGCCAGCCCAGCCATTATGGGCCAGATGACGATAAGTGTCCGGGCCGAGCATCTTGGCGGCCTGGAGGTAGGGGTGAAAGAGTTGGGTGTCAAGGCGGCAAGGAGCGGTCTTGCTGACATTTTCCCGATCCAGCCAGGCCTTGAGCGCCCCCAGTTGAATGGAGGGCCGGTTGAAGATGGCCCAGGGCATGGAAATCAAGGCCACCCGGAAGGCTTCCGGCGCTTGCTTTGCCATCATTGATAAATCAGTTCCGTCCCTGCCGGCGGGCTAAAACGAAAGAGGGCGTCCATGGCCTGGCGGTCGCTGGCATTGAGGGTGTTGATCTGGATCTCGCTGAACTCAAGACTGGTGCGAGTATCAAAATGATCAAGAATTTCCATTCGTTGAATCAGGGAGTCGCGAGTGATCCAGAGATGGATGGCGCTCACCTGTGACTGCTCCTCTCGGGGGGTGAGTTGAATGATCTGGGTTTCCGGGCCACCCGTCCCTTCCTTTGTCCCTCCCTTGACGGTAAATTCCGCACTCGCCGCCGAAACGATGAAGTCGCTGAGCAGGTTGCCCGTTCCGGTAAAGAAGGAGTAGGTGATATCGGATTGCATGGCCGAGGCCGAACTGATAATCATCTGGTTGAGTTTGGCGAAATACATGGAAAAATTCACCCCATCACTGACCAATACCTGTTTTTCGGGACTGCTGTAGTCCCAGCGCATCCTGCCAACAGCAACCGCCTTCCCCGCCTCTTTCTTCTCCTTGACAAAAGAGGCGACACCGCTTCCCTCCTGCGGTCGTCCACTGAGTTCGCCGGCGCTCTTCTGGGAAAAATGAAAGGAAAGGCTGGTCATCTGGTCATAATTCTGCTGCAAGCGCCGGGCAATCTCTTCTGGAGATTCTGCGGCGGGGGCCAGGGCAGGCAAGAGGCAACAAACAACAGACAGCAGAAGAATCGTCAGCAGACAGAGCCGGGCGCCGAGTAATCCAGCCGGTTTTGATGGCAGAAAAAGCAATGATTTCATGAGAGGATAAGCTCCAGGGGGCGTTCAAAAATTTTGCGGGCGACGATGCGGGCCGCATCGGTCAAATCGGAGACAAAATAGCGATGCTTGACCTCTCCCGCCTCCTGACTTACAAGGTGCGGCTGTTCCGTAAGCAGATTGTGAACAAAACGGGCAGTGGCCACCGAAGAATCAATCAGGGTAACCCGCCGTCCGATGCGGGTCTGAATCAGGTTTTTCAGCAGGGGATAATGGGTGCAGCCCAGCACCAGGGTGTCAATCTGTTTGTCTTTGAGGGGATGCAGGTAGCGGCGCAGAATCATCTTGGTCTCCTGCTTATTGATCCAGCCCTCTTCCACCAGAGGCACGAGCAGGGGGCAGGCCGCCGAAAAGACCTGAAAATCGGGGCGCTGCTCGTAGATGGTGCGCTCATAAATCTCGCTTCTGATGGTTGCCCTGGTGCCAATAATGCCGATTCGGCCGTTTTTGGTGCTGGCCAGGGCCTGATTGGCCGCCGGACTGATAACCTCGATAATGGGCGCCTGAAATTCGCGGCGCAGGGCCTCGGTGGCCACACTGGAGGCCGAATTGCAGGCAATGATAATAATTTCCGCCCCCTGCCTGAGCAGAAACTCGGTATTCTGCAAGGAATATTCGGTAATGGTGGCCACACTCTTGGAGCCATAAGGGGTGCGGGCAATATCGCCAAAATAGACGATGGAATGGCCGGGCAGCAGTTGCTCCACCGCCCGGGCCACCGTCATGCCGCCGATGCCAGAATCAAAAATACCGATCATACCAGTGCCAGCCGTCCAGAAAGGATAAAAATGAAAAACCGGTAGGAGGGAAAGAACCGACCCCGACAAACGGGATAAGCGCCGCCCTTCGAAC
>DYNG01000179.1 GCA_020721165.1 Desulfocapsa sulfexigens | reverse complement strand
GATCACAATCCGGCCCTGGAAAGTTTTGCCGACAAACTGGAAAAGGCGGCCATGAACACCATTGAGGAAGGCTGCATGACCAAGGATCTGGCCCTCATCACTGAATTCCAGGGACCCAAGGTGGTTACCACCCGCGAATTCATCCTCGAAATTCGCCAGCGCCTGAATCAGATGCTGGCATAATCAAAAAAAGATGGCCGCCATACTACTCAAAAAAGATGTGTTTTCAAGAGATTCATGATACCGTAACTGGTGTTTGTCCCGCGACGCAACCACTGCAAGACCGCGAAGGCAAACGAGATATTCCCTTGAATGTGTCGTGGAACAATCATGCCCGACGACTGTTTTCAATACGAATACACGGAGGCGAGGCGCTGTCTGCCTAACCTTCGTGTATCTATTATCCCTCCGATTCTATTGATCTTTAATCTCTCTTTGTGCAGATAAAATCACCTTCTGACAAGATGCTTGGCGTTCTTATTGGCGGCTCCGGTCTCATCGGCGGCACCATTGCCAACTATTTTAAGACCAGAACTCAGGAAACAATAGAGCTTCGCGCTCCCAGCAGTAAAAAACTTTCCATTCGCAGCGCCCAGGATATTCGCGATTATCTGCATCGTATTCGCCCTGATTTTGTGATCAATACCGCCATTGCCAACATCGGCTCCGATGCCCAACTGGCCTTTGAAGTCAACTATCTGGGGGCCCTGAATCTGGCCCGGGCGTCAGCCGCTCTGGGTATCCCCTATATCCATATCAGTTCAGCGGCCACCCTGCCCAACGGCTCCGATCTCAAAGAGGAAGACCATCTGCCCCTCAGCGCCGGCCTGAGCAATTACGCCAAATCCAAACTGATGGCCGAAGAAACCCTGCGTCATATGCACTGTACCGCTGGCCTGGACTATACCAGTATCCGTCTAGCCGTCGTTTATGGTGAACACGACCACAAAATCCAGGGATTCCATCGCCTTTTCTTTACCATTGCAGACGAATCCATGCCGGTGCTCTTCACCAAGAAAAAGGTGATGCACTCCTATTCCAATGCCAACAAGCTCCCCTCTTTTGTCCATCATATCCTGCTCAATCGCCAGGAGTTCTCCGGCCAGACCTATCATTTTGTGGACAAAGAACCGGTGGAACTGGCCAACCTGATCCTAACCATCAAATCGTATCTTGAAGTGAAAACGCCGCGAGAGATTTTTGTCCCCTATGCCATGGCCAGAGCAGGGCGAAACTTCATGGAAATCCTGCTCAGGGGTTTTTCAAAAATTGGCCTCAAGGCCAGTCTGCCAGCGGAACTGATGTTTCTGGAAAGTTTTTATAAAACCCAAACCTTGTCCGCTCACAAACTCCGCTGTTCCAGCTATCTTGACCCCCTGCCCGAAGAGACCATCTATACCAAATTGCCGGACCTGGTTGTCTACTATTTAACCCGCTGGAGCCATCAAAATCTGATTTCTTCCTTCAACGAATCCATGCTTCAGGAAACCGTCAGAGACCTTGATTTTCAACGGGACCCCCAATCCCTGCTCAACAGTATCCACCAGAACTCAACCAGCCCATTTGCGGAACTGGATAAACGCTAAGCCGTTGTCAATGTATAACTATAACGATCTTATATCGTGAACGGCATAAGGGGCCGTAAAGAAATAGATAAAATCGTAATGGTTATTTCTTAACGGCCCCTAAACCCCAGAGATGCAAGAGGGCCCATGATCCCTCAAAAAAAACTTCCTTTCTATCATTTATATCATTATAGGGCCTTTTCAAAAATCAACAAACATGGCATAGTGCTGCGATTCATTTGTGAACTTCATCATTATAAAACTGATTTTCATTCATATATTCATCTTCCCCTGCCTCTTCAGAAAGGACTTTTCGTATGAACCGTTCTCCCTATCTCACGCTTCACCGCCGGCCTTCAACTCCGGTTTTTTTCTGCCGCTTTCTACTCCTGCTCTTTTTCCTCCTGATTGTCACGGATACACCGGCCGGGGCAGCGACCCAGAATACCGCCTTTTTACCGGCTAAAATCAATGGTTCAGGCAACATTCAAGGATTGACCACCCAGGCTGATAAAGATCTCGCCACTGCTCTCACCGGCCAGGGTTTTGCCATGATTGAGCGCACTCAGGTGAAAAACCTGCTGAATGAGAACAGCGCCTGGCCTCCCGCCCTGCAAGACTTACAAGCCCTGGCTCAGAAAAATGGTCATGACTATATTGCCGTGAGCAGTGTGACTGCCATTGGTGAGCAGGTTAGCGTTGATTTCAAGGTGTATGATATGCTGGGGTCATCAGCCCCCAAATCTTATTACCGCCATAGTGAGCCGATTAAAAACCTGGCTACGGTCATGGAAGATCTGTGCAAGGAGATCCTGCGAGCTACCAATCGCGACCAGACCATTGCTTACATCGGCCCCGAAGGGAACAAGCGCATTGACACCGGCGCCATTTCCCGTAAAATCAGCAGTAAGACTGGGGACATGTATTCAGCGGCGGCAATTCGGAATGACCTCAAGGCCGTTTTTGCCATGGGTTTTTTTGAAGAGGTCAACATCAAGCTTGAAGAGAGCGCCGAGGGAAAAAAGGTTTTCTTCCAGATCAAAGAAAAACCATTGATCAGCAAAATTGATTATATTGGCATCAGCGAGCTGGAGGAAACCGATGTTAAAGAGGCCGCCAATGTCAACATCAATACCATCGTCAACCCGGCCGCCATCAACAAGGCGGGTGAGGCCATCAAGACCCTCTATAAATCCAAAGGCTTTTACGACAGCAAGGTGACACCCGAGATCAGCTACCCCAGCCGGGATCAGGCGGTTGTTAAATTTGTCATTGAAGAAGGGGCGAAAATCTATATCAAGGAGATATCCTTTTCCGGTAATGAAACTTTCAGCGGTGACGAGCTCTCGGATGTTATCAAAACCTCAGAGAAAGGGCTGTTATCCTGGCTGACCGATTCGGGAATGCTCAAGGCGGAAGAACTCAACCAGGATTCCGCTGCCATTGCCGCCTTTTATAACAATCATGGGTTCCTGGAAGCCAAGGTGGGTGAACCCCAGGTGAAACAGGAGGGCGAATGGCTCTACCTGACATTTCTCGTGGAAGAAGGACCCCGCTACCTGGTTGGCACCATAGACATTCAAGGCGATCTGATCATTGACAAGCAGGAGTTGCGCAACCTGCTCACGGTTCAGAATGAAAAGTTTATCAACCGCAAGGCCCTGCGCGACGATGTTCTGAAGATCACCGACTATTACGCCGAACACGGCTACGCCTTTGCCGAAGTCCGTCCCAATATGGATAAATCCAAGACCGGAGCCCGGGTGGATATTATCCTGAATATTGATAAAGGCGATCTGGTCTATATTGATCGCATCACCATCAGTGGCAACACCCGCACCCGTGACAATGTCATTCGCCGGGAAATTGAGATCAGCGAGGGTGGCGTTTTTGACTCCAAAGCATTGCGAGCCAGCAGCGAGGCCTTGCAGCGACTGGATTTCTTTGAGGAGGTTAATGTTCATCCCGAGCCGTCCCTCGATCCCGCCAAGATGAATGTCCTGGTGGATGTCAAAGAAAAGAATACTGGTTCCTTCTCGGTGGGCATGGGCTACAGCTCTGTTGACAGCCTGATGTTCATGGCCGAGATTTCCGAAAACA
>DYNG01000178.1 GCA_020721165.1 Desulfocapsa sulfexigens | reverse complement strand
GAATCAGGGTGTCCAGCAGGTCCCGAAGATCAATTTCATCCTGAAAGTCAGGAGCCACTTCCCGGACATCCACACTGGGCAGATAGTGCTGCCGGTCTTCTCTGAGCACCAAACTCTTGTCGGCATCAAGATACAGTCCTCGCTGTTTATCGTTGGTTTCGGTCATTTTTATTCTCTGCTTTGTTATAAAGATTCCGTCCTACTCGGCAAGGAGCTGTGCCGGGTGAAGACAACATAATTTTTCCAACAGATCTGCGCCAAGCTCTTTTTCAAGGGTTTCCCATTCTTCTTGGACAGGTGGACGGCGGTTCAGGGCGCCATGGCTGTCAGAAGCAAGATAATAGACGCAGTTGGCGGCCATCAGTTCCATGCCGGCCTTTCGACTTTCTTTGCCGAATTTGCCCAGCAGACTGCCAATATTGAGCTGGATACGCAATTTTTGACCAACCAGCGACTTCAGCGCATCACCCGCTAACCATAAGGCCGGAATCCTTTCTGGATGGGCAAGAATAATGGAATACCCTTGTTCCAGCAAGGGCTCAAGGCAGGAAAAAAAGGCGTCAGCGCCATCGGTGAACGAGGGTTCCAGCAGATACCAGGAGCTTGTGCCCAGAGGGAGAAACTTGTTGAGCAGGAGATGCTCGCCCATCTTTTTGTGACAGGCGATTTCCATCCCTGGGAAAATAGTCATGGCAATGTTTTGACTCTGCAAAAAAGACTGTAAAACGGCCACCTGGTCAAGAACCGACAACGATGATGGCGCCCAAGCCGTGCCCTGAATATAATGAGGACTGGCAATCACCTGCCGGATTCCCATATCAGTATAGCAGCGGATCAGAGCGGCGCTCTCTTCCAGATTTTTCGGGCCGTCATCCATGCCTGGGAGAACATGGGTATGGATATCTATAAAAGTGGCGGGAGAAAACGACATGGAGATTCGTTACAGAGTGGCAAATAGAGTATTTATGATGGTTGCCCACGACCTGATTCATGCAGGGCGTGAGAAATAAGCGCCAGCAGGGTAACGGCAAACAGGGAGTTAGCGGGCAGTCTCCAGCCGAAATCCACCAGACCGTGGGCCAGAAAACCCAATAGGGCACAAAGGGATGCGCATCCAATTAAAAACGAATCTCTGGCCTCATCGAGTATGACCTCGCATTTCCCTAAGAGTTTTTTGCCGGCCACCACCAGGCCGCTGACCATCCAGCCGAGACACATGATCGCCATGGGTAAACCCAGTTCGATGGCCAACTCCAGGTACTCGTTATGGGCCCGGTCAAAAAGCAGATTCTCGGGAAACTCCTTCAAGTAAACACCAGAGAGCAACTTGAAGGAGCCGGGTCCGATACCAGTTAACCAGTGGTCAAGCAGCAGGGGAAAACTGGAGGCATAGATATAAAAACGATTCAAACCAGATTCATCAATGGTGCTAAAGCGCTCAATGACTCCGTCAAATCCCAGTAGCGAGCCATAACCGGCAAGAAAGAGGAACAGAAGACCGGTTAATACGCCCTTCATCTGACGAGACAGGGGCAAAGCCAGATGTAAAGTCGCCAGGATCAGAAGCAGGGCCAGGATGCCGCCACGCGAATAAGAAAAAATGACCGCCAGCATCATGATGCCGGCGCTTAGAAAGAAAAAATGAACCTGAACTGGCAGAGAAAGAAAAGTTTTCAAAAAGGCGGGGAAAGCCCCTTCCTTCTTTTTCTGGCCTCTCCAGCTTTGTTGCTGTGATCTGGTAAAATACACCACGCCCCCTGTCAGGCTCAGTGGCCAGCACATATTCAACAGGGCCGCATACTGGTTTTTGTAAATTACCGTTCCCTGTGCCGCCTTGGTAGCATTGGGCAGCCACAAAATCCCCAGTTGCGGATTCATGGTCTGCAACAGGCCATAGATTCCTTCGAAGAGTCCCAGGGAAACGATCACCATGACGACCGACAGAAGGAGCTGACGGTTCCTGTGCAACAAGTTTTTGAGGGTGGTAAAATAGAGCAGAAGGGAAAAAAGAAAAACAACCGTCATCAGCCCTGCCCACCCATTTTCACTGATACTGGTAGCGGTCAGTTCGGTATGGGCCAACTGGTTAAGCATACCGATTCGTTCAGCCCGGGTCGGTGACAACCAGTCAACCAGCAACAGGGGCAGAGGAACTGATTGCAGGGCCATATACAGGATAACCAGAGTTGGCACCAGCAGCCAGGAGCGAAAAAATCCCTGCCACTTCCATTCCGGGACAGAATAGAGGAGCCATCCCCCCAATCCGGCCAGAATAAGAAAGGTATAAAAGGCTTGCACGATGGGGTGTACCGCTCCAAAAAGCAGCGGTATGGTAGCAAGGATAAACAGAATGCAGCCCGATACCATCATCTCAACTGTCGGTAACCTGGCAAGAAGACGAGCGGGCAGGGAAACGGCCATTACTGTCTGGGATCCTTATAACTCACACCTGTGCCCATAAAGCCCAGGGTAAACCCAGAACCGGACAGGAAGGTGCCACTGGAACTGGCCTCCGCAAAGATGATGTCCTGATCCTTGATCACCAGAGAATCGCCCACGCCGCCTTGCAGGTCATTATAGGTCAAACTGAGAATCTGCCGATCTTTCCCGTCACCCATGTAACGAATGAGTTTTATCTTGTCACTATCGGCATAACCGGCCAGGCCGCCGGCCAAAGTGATAACTTCAGCAATGGTCATGCCGCTGCGCAGGGGATAGGTGCCGGGTTTTCGTACCGCTCCATCCACAAAACACTGGCCGCTTTCCGGGAGGAAGATCACATCTCCACCCAGAATGGGAATATTTTGCTCCATATTGCCCTTACGGAGCAGTTGATCCAGATCAACAAAATAGTTTATATTTTTTTTGGTCTTTTCATCAAAGCGGGTAATATAGACGGCTGATCCTGCCTTTTCCGAAACGCCCCCGGCAATGGCCACGACATCCAGCAGTTTTCTTTTGGCCAGATAATCAAAGGTGCCCGGATTTTTGAAAGAGCCCACCATGGTGATCTGTTTACTGACATGTTCCTTGATATAGAGGGAAACATGGGGATCCTGAAGATAGCCGGCTTTCAAAAGGTCTTCAATCTTCGCTTCGGCCTCCGCCGCCGTCAGATCCTTGACATCAACTGTGCCCAGCAAGGGGAGGCTGATCTGTCCCCGAGAGGAAATCCGAACCGTGCTATCCAAATCCTTCGTCTCAAAGACCGTCATCTGAAGGAGATCCCCAGGGCCGAGGATGTAGTCGCCCACATCCATTGTTTCCAGGGAAGCGGCCGTAGGTTTCTGCACCATACCGTCTTTTCCCTCTTTAACCTTTTCTGTCTCCCGGGTGATCTGCTGAAATTGCTGGACATCGGTATTGGCTTTAAACTGCTCCTCCGCGCAGCCAGAAAAGAAAAAAACAAACAGTGCTATGCAAAAAAGACGATACAGGGCCATTACTTTTATCCGCATGTCAGGAACAGGGTGGAAAATCCCGTTTTTGGGGTTTCCTCAAAAAAGAAGCACGAGAAGGGCCTTTTCCGGCCATTCTCGTGCAATGAACACTTCCTGTATAAAGAACGATTACCTGTTGGGGCTGGGAGGTTGTGGAGGTGGTGGCGGCACAGGAGGTTTCGGGGGGGCGGGAGGTGGTGGCACAGGAAATGGTGTGACGCTGGGGTCATCATTATTATTGCTGACCACAACAG
>DYNG01000177.1 GCA_020721165.1 Desulfocapsa sulfexigens | reverse complement strand
CGGCCATTCTTGAAATAGACAATGGAAAGTTTTTTATAGGTATGGGTGTGGTAGAAGGAGAGTCTCCTCTCCTCCACTCGTCGGGCCAGGAGTTCGGCAGGTGAGGCCAGTACCAGCAGGGGGGCCAGGGCCAGCGCATGTCCAAGAAAGGTTCGGCGGTTCATGGATCGTGTCTTATTTCATTGTTACTTCATTGAGATGAAGGTCAGTAAAAACATAAAAAATCATTTTTACCCTATATCTGCCCATTGTGTCAACCACGAGAATGTCTGGAGGCTTATTTTCTGGTGAAAAGAGCTTCGATCAGGGCTGGGTCCCGGTTGTAGATGTCGCCATAAAAAAAGATGGTTCCCTCGGGATCACACCTGACGGTCTGATAGGCAATGTGTATCGGCAGGGGTGTCGGGAGATTGATGATGGTTCGTTTGCCGCTGGCGATAACCTCCTGCAATCGTTCCTGCGGCCATTTTTCGTGGTCGGCCAGCAGCGTGGTCGCCAGGAGCAGGGGATCGCTGAGGCGGATGCAGCCGTGACTGAAGGAGCGAATGGAGCGCTTGAACAGGTTCTGGGAAGGGGTGTCGTGCATGTAGATATTATAGCGGTTGGGAAAGGAGATTTTAATGGCGCCCAGGGCGTTCCATTTTCCCGGCTCCTGGCGGAGTTTGAAGCGGCCCATGGCCTGCGGGCTGACCTGCTGCCAGTTCAGGGAGAGGGAACTGAGTTCGGTGGCCTCGGAGGTGCGGTCGCTGAAGAGGCGGATGTGCTTGCTGATGAGATAGTTGGGGTTTTTCCGGAGTTCGGCGAGGATTTCATCGCGGGCAATCTGGGTGGGAATATGCCAGTAGGGGTTGAGCTCAACATATTGGATCTGGTCGCTGAAGACCGGCGTTTTGTGTTCTGGGGTTCCCACCACGACGGGCATTTCCAGAAGGAGTTTGCCCTGGCGCATGATTTCAAGGGAAAAACCGGCAATATCCACGAAGGCGTAGTCTTCCTCAAAATCGTGAGGCTGCCATCGCCATCGTTCCAGATTGATGAGGATCTGTTTGACCTTGGCGTCAGCGCTGATATTCAGGGCCGCAATGGTTGATTTGCCAATCACGCCGTCCGTCCCCAGGCCATGTTGTCGTTGAAATTGACTGACCGCCCTGACCAGTTCGGGATCATGGCGGTTTGTGTCATCATGCGGCTGGGGCGCAAGAAACCCTTCGGCCTGTAAGCGTTGACGGATGGAGGGGATGCGGGGATCATGACCGTCGGGATGAATGGATTGGCCAGCGCTGATTGAGGGCCAGCCCCCGTCCGCCGCCAGTTTTTGATAGCGGGGCAGGGCGTTCCGCAGGCTGACATAACGATGATGGCGGGGCAAAAGCTCGGCCAGGGCGCGGGTGAAATCGGGGGCCTGCAAGGTTATCTGCAACGAGATCGCGGGATCAAAGGGAGCTTTTTCCGGTTCCGCCGCCGATATATCAGGACGGATCTTCGATGATTGAACGAGGCCATATTGGGTATCTCGGGCATAGACAATGAAGGCGAGGGTGAGCAGGGTGTCCAGCTCGATTAACTCCTCGACAATTTTCGAGGGCCAGAGGGTTTGCAGGCGATCAACAAAATAGTCCGCCGGGGTCAGGCCGTCCCTTGCCGCCTCTTTCAAGGTGGTCAGGAGCGTCTCGGCCTTTGCTTGCGGGCCGTCCGCTGTCACCCACAGGGGATGCAGACCGGCGTTCTCGTAAATAATTCCCAGCCACGGGGTGAAATCAGTCTTTTCCCGCAGTTTTACCGGGTTGGCAAGGGTTTCGGCAAGTTCGGCATTATATATTTCGAGACGGTCACACAGGGCCGCGTTCAGCCGGTCTTCCGGGGTGGGAACGGGGAGAGCGGCGGGCAGCGGGGCGGGGGTGGTGGCTTCCCTGCCTGTGGCATGGGAAGAGATGGTCGTCTCTTTATGAAAAAGGGAGAAGGCAAGAAAAATAGCGAGGCCCAAAAATATTACTGGCAGGCTGGAACCTGGACGGCCGGGGAGTGAATACATTGCAAAAAACAGTTCTTGATGGTAAGAGGATGGGAGAATTGAGTAAGGTGGGGCGCCTGTTCCAGCGTTCCTGCCGCTGAAAATATACACTGTTGAGAGATGAAAGAGCAAGCACAACGATGACGCCAGAAACAAATCTCCCCCGACCATCCCTGCCCGCCGAGCCCGGCAGTCCTGAAGAGGCGACTGAGGAGTCATTTGCCCCTCAATCCCTGACCGATCACCTGCGGGATCTGCGTTCCTGTCTGCTGACCTCCTCCATCGCCGTCTTTGTTGGCTTTGCCCTCTGCTACGGGTGGGTTGAAGAGATCGGGCGCTGGCTTTTTCAACCTCTCACCAATGTCCTGCCGCCCGGGTCAACCCTGATCTTCACCTCGTATCAGGAGGGGTTTTTTTTTATCTGAAGCTCGCCTTTGTCTGTGGCCTGTTACTGGCTTCTCCGGTCATTTTTTATCAAATCTGGCGTTTTTTGGCCCCTGGTCTGTATAAACACGAAAAACAGGCCCTGCTCCCCTTTACTGTCCTCTCCACCCTCTGTTTTGCGGGGGGCGCCTCCTTCGGCTATCTGGTTGTTTTTCCGCCGGCCTTCCGTTTCCTGGTTGGTTACAGCAATGATTTCCTGGTCTCTCTGCCGGCGGTCAGCGAGTATTTTTCCCTGGCTCTTCGTCTGCTGATTGCCTTTGGTGTGATTTTTGAAATGCCGGTGGTCATGGTCTTTCTGGCCAAGATGGGGGTGGTGAGTCGGGCCTTTTTGCATCGGCACCGCAAGTATGCCATTCTTATCAATTTTATTGTCGCTGCCATTTTGACTCCGACGCCTGATGTGGTCAACCAGTTGATGATGGCGGCCCCCCTGATGGTTTTGTATGAGGTAAGCATTGTTGCCGTCTGGCTCTTTGGCCGGAAAGGGCTGGCAGGTTTTCAGGGGGATGGGAAGGGGCTGGAGGCGAATCTGGACGGGGAGTGAGAGCGGTTATTTGCTGGATTCTTTAATTTGCTTGAGCTATAAGGAGAGCATGGACTTGTGTCGGTTTTTTCCCTTTTTTCAAACAGGAGTTGAGCAATGAAGAATGCAGATGATTTTGACCGGCTGCTTGAGATTGGTCGTCCCCCGAATATCAAACGATTGTTTCCCCATTCCCGGGCCCTGATTGTCAGCGGCAAGGTGATTGACCGGGCCCTGCTGGCCAAAGGGGCATCCATGACCATGGCCGCCAACGGCCGCAATATTTTTATTATTCGCGGGGCCCTGTTGGCCGCGCAACGGGCGGATGCGGCGCTGATTATCGAAATCGCCCGTTCCGAAGGCGGGGCCTTGGGGTATTGCGCGGTGAATTACTGGAATATGGCCCGTCAGGTGGACGCCCTCTGCAACGAACTGGGAATCACCGTGCCGGTTGCCATCCATGCCGATCATTACGGGATTAAAAAAGAGGCCGATCTGCCTGCGGCCCGGATTGAAATCCCCACCATTTTCGAGGCCGGCATCACCTCCATTGCCATTGATGCCTCCCACATGGCCGATGACCTGAACCTGCTGGCCAATATTGATCTGAATGCCATGATCCCGTCCTGGGCGGGTCTGGAGACGGAGGTGGGTGAGATTAAAGGGTCGCAGGGGCTTTCCACCGTTGATGACGCCTCTTTTCTGATCAAGGGCCTCAATGCCC
>DYNG01000176.1 GCA_020721165.1 Desulfocapsa sulfexigens | reverse complement strand
TGATCTCTTCGATGAGCACAAAAGTGTCGCCGAGAATCTCCAGTTGGCCCTGGCCGGGTCGGGTCTGGACGAGACCGAGCAGTATAATCGGGTTCATACTCTGCTCAGCCGGGCGGAATTTCCTGATCCCTCAGCGCTGGCGCAGACCCTTTCCGGTGGCTGGCGGAAGCGACTCTCCATCTGCCGCGCCTTTGTGGTGCAACCGGATATTATGGTAATGGATGAGCCGACCAATCATCTGGATATCGAGGGGATTCTCTGGCTGGAAACGATGTTGGCGAGCGGGTCTCCTGCTGGGCCATCGGCGGTCCTGCTGGTCAGTCATGATCGCCGTTTTCTCGAAAACACTGTGACCAGGGTAGTGGAGTTATCGGCCCTTTATCCAGAAGGTTCATTTCAGGTTCAGGGGGCCTATTCCCGCTTTCTGGAGGAGCGCGAGGCCTTTCTGGGCCAGCAGTGGCAGCAGGAGGAAAGGCTGGCAAACAAGGTGCGGCGAGAGACCGAGTGGCTGCGGCGAGGCCCTAAGGCCCGGGCCACCAAGGCCCGCTATCGTATTGACGAGGCGCATCGTTTGCAGGGAGAGTTGGCCGAGGTCAAAGGGCGAAATCGCGCAAGTGGCAGTGTGCGGATTGCCTTTGATGCCACGGGCCGGAAAACCCGAAAATTGCTGACGGCCCAAGGGATTGGCAAGGGGTATGAGGGAAAAATCTTATTTTCCGGACTGGATATGGTGTTGTCACCGGGGATGCGGCTGGGGTTGCTGGGGAGAAATGGGTGCGGAAAATCATCGCTGATGCAAATCCTGGCGGCTTCCGCCGCTGATTCGGTGGCATTGCAGGATGGCACGAAGGAGCGCGCCGTTCCTGACTGGGGAGAGATTGTGGTGGCCGATGGGGTCAAGATTGTCAGCTTTGATCAACGAAGGGCTCGCATCAATCCCGCCCTGTCGTTACGGCAGGCGCTTGCGCCCGATGGGGATACCATTGTCTGTCAGGGGCAGGCCATGCATGTGATCTCTTGGGCCAAACGATTCCTTTTCCAGCCTGAGCAATTGGAAACGCCCGTGGGCCAGCTTTCCGGCGGTGAGCAGGCGCGCATCCTGATCGCCGAGCTGATGCGGCAACCTGCCGATATTCTTCTGCTTGATGAACCGACCAATGACCTGGATATTCCTTCTCTGGAGATGCTGGAAGAAAGTCTCCGGCAATTTCCGGGGGCGGTGGTCCTGGTCAGCCACGATCGTTTTTTACTGGAGAATGTGTGTGATCAGGCGCTTGGCTTTGATGGGCAGGGCGGGGTGTCATACTTTGCGGATTATGAACAGTGGCTTGCGGCCCTGCAAGAGAGCGGGGCAGGGCATGAGCGGGCCGCCCTTCCTGATCCGACAGTCGTTGATACCCGGGAGAAAAAGAAAAAAGGTGGCAAGCTTTCTTATCTTGATCAAAGGGAATATGAGCAGATCGAAGATAAAATTCTTGCGGCGGAAGAATATCAACAAAGGCTGCAAGACCAGATGGAGGCGCCAGAGAGCGTTGCCGATCCCGAAAAATTGCACGAGTACTGGACCGAATTGCAACAGGCCCAGACAGCAGTGACCGAGTTGTATGGTCGTTGGGAGGAGTTGGAAAAGAAGAAGGCGGGGAATGAGTGATTCCTTCGTCTCCACAGCGAGGCCCTGCTCGTTTGCGCGGCGCTGGCGCCCCCCACCGGACGGCCTGTCCTGGCCATGCGTTTATTCGCCGAATTTTTCTTGTGATTACTCCTGCTTCTCCTGAGGCAGATGGTAAATGATGCGTTGACAGACCGGGCAATCCAGATGTTTGTCGCCGCGCAGGAGGGTGTTGTACTGCTGGGGCGGGAGACTCATGAAGCAGCCTTGACAGACTCCATCCAGGACATTGACCACGGCCACCCCATTGCGGCGCTCGCGCAGGAGGGAGTATTTATTGAACAATCTGACATCCATTATTCCGGCCTGTTTCCGGCGAGCGCTGTCGTGTTCTTTTTTACTGTTGATAATGGCGGCGATCTCTTTTTGCGTGCTGTCAGTTTCCTTCTGCAAAAGCGCGGCTTCTTCCTTGGCCAGTTCCTGCTGGCGGGCAATCTCAGTGGTGAGTGACTCCACCTCTTCCATGATCCCGACCATTTTTTCTTCTTTCTCCTTGATGCCCTGTTTGCCATCTTCAATTTCCTTGAGCAGAGCGGTTTGCTCGCGGCCGGTCTGCACCTGCATCATCTTGGATTGTCGTGATTTGACATGGGCCAACTCTTCATTCAGCTCCAGTTCCAGCGTGCGTCGTTCCTGTTCAAGAGCGCTGATCTGTTCATGAAGGTCGTCAATATCCGATTCCCGCTGGGCCAGTTGGGCGGCCTGCTGATCCAGAAGCTCCTGTTTCTGTTTGACCGTATTGTCAATGGTATCAAGTTGCAGATCAATTTTTTGCAGGGCGATAAGTTGAGAGATGATGTCGTTCAAGGTGATTCTCCTGTCGGGTTGGGATTTAGTCATTATCTGGATGTGTCAGTGTTATTTTTTGTCTGATAAAGAGAAAAAGGGCTCTTTTCGGCGCGACTCACGAGAATTTCGAGGGGCCAGTTATTACTGGCCGCCAGGGCCTGGAGTTGACGATGCAATACGGACAGGACTGGTTGTTCGGTGCCATAATGGGTGCCATCAATGATGCAGAAACCGCTTTCTTCGGCCCAACGGGCGACGCTGTGCTTGATTTCAGCGGAGAGATAGAGATCCGCTCCCCGATTGTGGGCGATTTCGGCCAATTCTGATCCGCTACCCCCGCACAGGCCGACCGTTTTGATCTGGGCGGGAAGGTTGCCGGCAACGCAGACACTCGGCAGTTGCAAGACCTGTAACAATCGGTTCATAAACGAGGTCGCAGAGAGCGGCCTGGCAAAGCGCCCCAGACGACCCGCGCCGGTTGCCCCCCGCTCGATGACGGGCCCGGGTCGCAACGGGCTGAGGTTGGACAGCCCCAGGGCCAGGGCCAGAGTATCGCTGACCCCATCCGGGGCGTTGTCAAGGTTGGTGTGACAGGCGATGACATTGATCTGGTGTTGCAGCGCCTTTGCCAGGAAGCGACCGGTCGGGGTGGAGGTGAAGATCGCTCGCAGAGGATGAAAAATGCAGGGATGGTGGGTGATAATGGTGGTGGCGCCGAGGCTGATGGCTTCATCGAGAAGGGCCTGGCTCGGGTCGAGGCCGAGGAGAATGGAGCCAACCGGGGCCAGGGGATGACCCAGTAACAGGCCGACATTGTCCCACTCTTCGGCCAGGGCAAAAGGGGCCAGATGATCCAGCGAGGTCAGCAGGTGATGGATCTGTATGGGGGAGGCGGTCGTCATTGGGAGCGCCTCCTGGCCAGGGCTGGAAACCAAGGGCGGAAAGGCAGGCGGGACCATAAAAAAAGGCACAGCCCTGAGGGGGTGTGCCTTGGTGTTTCAACTCTCTTGATCCAGGGAAGAATCTCCGTGCAATCCTGGGGCCTTGCGACTGGTGAGGGGAGCCGGAGAGAGGAGAAGCTCTTCTCGGCGTTACCCTGTATGTGTGGGAGAAAGGATAACTTCTTCAAGGAACCTGATGGTTGAGTGCAGATTCTAAGGGGTTTAACGAGCCTGTCCGGTTGTTGTTGCTGTGGTGGGCGCAGTAGGACTCGAACCTACGACCGACCGGTTATGAGCCGGTGGC
>DYNG01000175.1 GCA_020721165.1 Desulfocapsa sulfexigens | reverse complement strand
GGCTGGCGCCCCGATGCCAGCGAGCACGCTGGCGCCTGCGATCTTGAGGAATTTTCTTCGTTGCTTATCCATTAGCGGGTCCCCCCCTTCGATGCTGCTTCCTTGGGAGTCAGATGACAGTCCCAACAATATGGATTCACAGCGGCGTAGGTATGGCAGTTATCACAGAACTTTTCTTTATTGGTGTGACACTGCATACAGGCCTGCTGCAAGCCTTTGCGATATTTTTTTCCTTCCACCTCAACCACGGTGCGATTGTCGTCCCGCAGAACATTGTCCCGCCAGTCATTCAGCATCTGCATATGATTGGCCCGCATATACTCAGCCGATTCCACGCATTTCTTCTCGCCACCCGGTGGCATCTCCGGTTTGGGAGCGGGCGCCGCTGACAAACCATTGAACCAGATGGGGAAGGTCACAAAGAGGACAAAAATGATCAGTCCCGGTATGATGGTTCCTTTATTATACATTATCCAATCTCCTCCGTTCCGGTGCGGTTTAAACCAAGGTCCTCAGACCCTCGTCAAGTTCTTGTCTATTCTCGCCATCCATGACCAGGGCGTTTCCAACCAATTCAGAAACACCGCACACATTACATCCTGGATTCCAGTAGTTCATCAGCGAGGTCAAGGTGGCACGATCAATGGCGCAGACGCAGGAGAGCATGTTGACGGCATGTTTGTCTATGACATGTTTGACCGCATTGGCTCGGGGCAGACCGGAACGCATCCGCAACTCCATGATCTCGTCGGTGTTCAGTCCAGTGCCGGAACCACAGCAGAAGGTCTGTTCACGAATGGTATTTTCTGGCATTTCCACCCAGTTATCCACAACATGGTCGAGGATATAGCGGGGTTCATCCATCAGGCCCATGGCCCGGGCCGGGTTGCAGGAGTCATGGAAGGTGGCCTTGACATGGGCATTGCGGCTCTTATCCAATTTGAGCTTGCCATGTTTAATCAGATCGGCGGTAAACTCACTGATATGCACCATCTTGGTGGAAGCGGCATTGTGGAAAGTCGTTCCGGTAATGGATGATTTCGGCACCTCCATAAAGTCAGCCGGGCCATTCATGGTATCCATGTACTGATGAACAACACGCCACATGTGACCACATTCGCCACCGATGATATACTTCACGCCCAACCGTTTGGCCTCGGCATACATCTTGCCGTTGAGCTTCTTCATCAACTCGTTGTTGGTAAAGAGACCGAAGTTCCCCCCTTCGGAGGCATAGGTGGACCAAGTGTAATCCAAGCCGATATGTTCAAACAGCAGCAGATAGCCCATGGCGGTATAGAGGCCAGGCTCGGCAAAAACATCAGCGGATGGAGTGATAAACAGTACCTCCGCGCCCTTACGGTTGAAACTGTGATTGATTTTAATCCCGGTCAGATTTTCAATATCATCGGCCAGGAAATCCACATTGTCTTTAAAGGTATGGGGCTGCAAGCCCATGTGGTTACCGGTTCGATTGGAGTTGGAGGCAGGCTCAAGAATCCAGTTGATCCCCACACCCACCAGATGCAGCAACTCCCGCAGCATCATGGTAACCTCGGCGGTATCAATGCCGTAAGGACAGAAGACCGAACAGCGGCGGCACTCGGTGCATTGATAGGAGTACATGAACCACTCCTTGAGCACGCCAATCGTCATTTCCCGGGCGCCTGCCATTTTCCCCAGGATCTTGCCGCCGAGGGTGAAGTCATTGCGATAGACAGAGCGCAGCAGTTCGGCCCGCAGAACCGGCATATTCTTGGGATCACCGGTGCCCAGGAAAAAGTGGCACTTATCAGCGCAAGCTCCGCAGCGGACACAGCAATCCATGAAGATCTTGAGCGAGCGAAATTTTTCCAGCCGTTCCGCCAGCCCCTTGAGGATGATCTCCTTCCAGTCTTCCGGCAATTTCCAGTCGTCATCTTCGGGCGACCACTCACGGGCATTGGGGAAGTTAAGGCCCTTCTGGCTGTTGAGGTACTCGACCTTCTCAACCTTGGCCTGATAGGCATAATTGCCCGGTTTGAAGATTGCAGGGACATCCATCCAGTCCTTGGCAGGAATCGCACCTGTTGCCAAGGACGGACCCTGCACCACGCTTTTTGATAATTGTGCTAATTTTGCAAGAGCCATCGTTGTCTATCCTTTATAAGCTGATTTTGGGTGCGGGCAGTTACGCTTCGTCCTTGACGGCTGTCAATTCTTTCTCCACGGGTATTCCCGCATCCACCATAAACTCTCTAAATTCATCCTCATATCCGGCATAGGAATGGGGTTTGATTTCCGGGTCATTCCAGGGGTTAATATGTCGTTTGGCGCGGCTGTCGTTGGCCATATTCCGGGTGGGGCTCATGAAGACCCCGCCCATGTGCATGAGCTTGCTGAAAGGGAAATAGACCAGCAGGGTCGAGACCAGAAAAAGATGAATGTAGAAGATGGTGCCGATCTTGGCGCCGATGACCGGTGACAGAGTCACCAGGCCCACAGCCAATTGTTTGATATTCATAATGTCAATATTGTCCCGCATAAAATAGCGCATCAGGATGCCGGTTGCGGCAATGGCAAAGATCAGAACCAGCGGGAAATAATCATTGTTCAGGGAGATATAGCGAACATGACGGCTGACCAGACGGCGACCAAAGAGGAGCAAGACCCCGCCCACCAGTCCGACGCTGGAGAGGTAGAGGGTCGGCGCCCCGATCTGGAGCATGGAGTCAACGGCCTCTACCGCATTAACCCAGAAGGGAATCGGCTCAACAAAGAGGCGCATGTGGCGGATGACAATCATCAAAAAGGAGTAGTGAAAGAGCAGGGCGAAGAGCCACAGCCACTTTGATGATTCATAGGTGATTTTAGGGCCGTTGTGCAGTTCGGACTTGGTGTTGCGGAACAGCGACCGGAAGGCAAAGATCTCCAAAAACATCCGGGCCACAACCTCAGAGGTCTTGGTGGGGCAGTCGAGTTTGTCCTGCTTGATGAAATCCAGGGAAACGCCCTGGCCGCAGGTGGTGGGGATGGAGAAGGGCACCGGAGATTTTGCCCATTGGATGATCCGATAGACAAAGCCACCGATAAAAATCATGATGGCCAGATAGGGAATGACAACACCAAAAAGGTATTGCATGCCCGGCACCAGGGAGCCGAGTCCGGCGACCAGGATCAGCGCAATGACTGCCAGCAGTGAGAAGGCGTACTTCATTTCTTACCTCGCTTCAAATTGAACAGTGGTGAAAACGGGACGGAAAGTCTTCCGGCCAGCCCCCGATTAATGATTCTCAACAGGCGCAATGGATTGCTGAGGAGTGGTTTTCAGCAAATTAGTAGGGCATTTGCTGTCAGTTAAAATAAAATTACCGGTCTTGATCTCTTGAATCCGCACTTGATAGAGTCGTTCCCGGCACTGCATATACAGATCAAAGGCCGCCAGCACCGCCAGATCAATGGCAAATTCAAAGTCATAAAGTTCTGCCACCAGGTGACGCATCTCTTTGTCTTTGCTCAGAATCTCCCGGGTAATGTGCTTGACCGCATGGATGGGCCCAACCGCCACCGAGGCGGAAAACTCCTGAATGGAGCGGATTAGCATAATTTGCTCCAGGGGAGCCACAAATTCTGCGGGGTCAGCCTGGCGGGCCAGCAAGCCAAACAGGGTATCCAGGGCCTCACGGGTATTGCCGCCCACGGGATTGGCAAACTTGTCTTTTTCCT
>DYNG01000174.1 GCA_020721165.1 Desulfocapsa sulfexigens | reverse complement strand
TTTCTTGCCAGTCCTATTCACGCCCATCCCTTTGTCGGCGGCGTGCTGCGGCCCTAATCAACCATAAAAACCCGTAATTCATCTAAACGGGAAGGATGCTTCAGCTTTTGCAGAGCCTGCACTTCAATCTGACGAATTCGTTCCCTGGTCACGGCAAAACATTTTCCCACCTCTTCCAGGGTATGATCACAACTGGAATCAATTCCATAGCGCATCTGCAGCACCCTGGCTTCTCGCGCTGACAGAGAAGACATCACCCGACAGAGACAGGCCTTCAGGCTGCCAATGACAGAGGATTGATCCGGCCCGATACTGCCGCAGTCTTCAATAAAGTCAGACAGAAAAGACTCCTCATCGTGTCCGATCGGGGTGTCGAGAGAGATGGCATCTTTGGCGGTCTTCAGCGCCGCCTTGATTTTGGCCACATCCAGGCCGAGATGCTCGGCCATCTCCTCGGGGCTGGGTTCACGATTTTCAATGCGGATAAAATCTTTGGTGACCCGCAGCAGGCGGTTGATGGTCTCGATCATGTGCACGGGCAGGCGAATGGTGCGACCCTGATCGGCAATGCCGCGAGTGATGGACTGCCGGATCCACCAGGTGGCATAAGTGCTGAATTTGTAGCCTCGGTGGTAGTCAAATTTCATGACGGCCTTCATCAGACCGATATTTCCCTCTTGAATCAGGTCGGGGAATTGCAGTCCGCGCCCCACAAATTTTTTGGCGATGGATACCACCAGGCGTAAATTGGCGCGAACCAGGGACTCTTTGGCATATTTCACGGTTTCTCGCGCCGACTCGATCTCATGCAGGGTGGCGTCCAGGGCTCGATAGCCAAATCCAAATCCTTCCCGCATCTCCCGGCCGATTCTTTTTTCCAGTTCGAGAGGATTGAGTGGCCCTTCCTGGTGGTTGGCCGCCCCCGTTTTCAGGGCCAGAGTATACTGTTGCGTGACTCGAACGCGAACGGCCCGGAATCGTTTGGCCAGCTCTTCCAGATTGGAGGCAATGCCATTGATACACCGGGGGCAAAGGAGCCGTTCCTGAAAAATGTCAGCTATTTCGTTCCCGATGGCCAATATCTGTTGATAGAGGATGGCGTCTTGCGCGGAACCATCAGCGCAATCAAGAAATTGTTGGCGGATTTCCTGGCGCTGGTTTTCAAGGTCGGTGGCGTGGGTGATTTTTCTGGCAAAGGCGGCTCGTTCCTGCTGGATCAACTCCTCCTGATCATCTGGAATGCCTTTGAGTACCTGAAAGATTTTGACGCGCTCGGCTTCTACCTCATTGCCCACTGCCTGTAAGGCGGGTATGGCCAGAGGAGTGGCCAGAACGGCTCGCTGGATACGATGCAGTCCCTCCTCCATCATCCGGGCTAACTCCAGCTCCTCCTCATGGCTGAGCAGGACCATGCTGCCCATCTCCCGCAGGTAGATATTGGTGGGATCTATGATGTGGCTGCTTTGCCCGGTGAGCGGGTCAAGGCAACACTCATCATGGTCTTCATCACCAGCGATGCAGCATTCGTCCTCCTCATGATCTGCGGACGGGGCGGACATTTTTTTTTCACTGTCAGACCACTGAAGATCTGTGGTTCGTCGTTGCAGAAGAAGGTCGCTGGAAATTTCTGTCAGGACATAAGGTTCATTTTCAAGCAGGTGATCCTCGTCACTTTCCCCGGTCTCATTCAGATCAAAATTATTATCGCCCGTCATAGCCCCCCCCGAGACTTTACATTTTCAAGGCCGAATGCCCTGAAGAAAAAAAATCGTTTTTTCTATAGAGCCAGATTACAAAATTTCATAGTGAGTACACCACGAAACAAACTTTATCAAGGATAATTTGCAGGTGAATTTATCCTTTAACCCCTTGATAAGAAAAGATGATGACAAAAACCATTGTTGGCGGGGGCACGATTCGCTGAATAGGGTTGTGAATAGGGCTTGATAAAATCAGAATTTTTTCTTAGCTTGGCGTGGTTCAAATCCTGGTTATAAAGAATGAGAAAAGAAGGGCGTGTTTTTTGATAATGTTGGGATGGTTATTTTTTGATCAAAAACAATTAACAAACTGGAGGGTAGTATGAACAAAAAGATCGGTTCGTCGTGTGCGTTTTCCGTTTTAGCCTTGGCAGTTGTTTCACCGGCGGTTTTTGCCGCTACGGCGATTACCCAGGATGAGGTGGTGGCGGCCCAGCAAAAATGGGGCGCGTGTCTGGTGAACATCGGCAAGACCTCGGTTGATAAAGGGGATATCAAGGTGGCGGCCCAAACTTGTATTGATTCTCTCTATGCCTACGACAATGGCGGGGTCTTGTTCAAACCCACCAAGGCGGCTGCAGACCAGTTTCGGGAGACCAAGGATCAGGCCCTGTCTTACTTTGTTGCCGGCGGGATTCCTGAAGATCATGGCTTTGCCCTGCAACCCTGGACCAATGTCCGTTTTGAAAACAGTGGTGTCCTGATGGACAGCGATTCTGCGCTGGCCATGGGAAATTACTATTTTACCGATGGCCAGACCGGCAAGGAAGTCAAGGTCGAATACACCTTCGGCTATAAAAAAGACAAGGATGGCAATCTGCGCATCAACCTGCATCACTCTTCTTTACCGTACGCCCCGCCCGCCGCTCATTGAGAGAATGATCTGCAACGGCAGCAAGAGTAAAACGAAAAAAGGGGGAAGGCGCCGTAGCGCCTTCCCCCTTTTTTTATTGACGGGATAACAAAGGCCCCATCGTGCCATTATGGGCGCTCAATTGTCCTTATGGCAGTGATGGCGGCCCCGTAGAGTCCAGCCTGGGTGTCGAGAATAGTGTGGATCGGCATTGAGGCGAGCAAGTCGGAAAAGCGCCCTTTGTTGATTATCGTCCGAAAAAAATCAGGTTGCTGTAAGCGTTGAAAGATGCGGGCCGATATGCCCCCGCCCAGAAAAATACCGCCGGTGGGGAGCAGGGTTACGGCGATATTGCCCACCATGGTGGCCAGGATCTGTACAAAAAGATTGAGGGTTGCCACACAGATGTCCGCTTGCCCCGCCAGGGCCGTTGAGATAATAAGCGGCGTGCGATCATGGGCTTGGGCCAGGTCGGCGCGGAGCCAGGACGGCTCGTCATATTTCTCTCGCTCGCGGAGAAAATCGTAGATGCCGGGCAGAAAGCGGCCGGAGCAGAGTCGTTCAAAACTGACATGATCATGGAATTGTTGCAGGTGTTGTAACAGTTCTATTTCCAGGGGGGTGCGGGGCGAGAAGGCGCTATGCCCTCCTTCACTGGCACAGGCCTGGTACCCCGCGCCAGTCCAGATCAGAGAAGAAACGCCCAGGCCGGTGCCGGGAGCGATAATGGCCATGGTTCCGTTCGGGAGGGGCTGACCGGCATTGATGGCGCCCAGTTGACTGGGGGTGAGGTGGGGCACCGCAACGGCTACGGCCTGCAGGTCATTGATGAGCAGGGTGGTGGGAATGTGAAATCTTTGGCTGATGGCCGCCGCGCTGATCTGCCAGGGAAGATTGGTGATCTGGGCCTGCTGCTGTGCGACCGGCCCGGCAACCCCCAAACAGGCGGCCAGCGGCTGGGCCTGAGTGTGCTGAAGGAAATCGGCGATCAGCGGTTCAAGGGAATCATGGTCCTGGCTGGCATAGTTTACCGTATGCAGGGGGGGGCCAGTCAATCCCTTTTCCGTCGAAAAGAGGGCCAGGGTGGTTTTGG
>DYNG01000173.1 GCA_020721165.1 Desulfocapsa sulfexigens | reverse complement strand
TTCCGGGGCCTCGATATCTGCCGCCGGAATCCCCGGGGTAAAGCGAAAATGGCCCTCTGTCTCCCTGAGGATTGCGTAGAAGGCCTCTTCCCCCTGGATATCACCGTATTTGGCCTTGATCAGGGCGCCCTGGCGGAAGGACGCGCGGGCGGTCGCCCCTTGGGGAAGCCCCGTAATGGTAAGAATGCCGGTCTTTTGATTCATGTTCAGGATCTGAAACAGGGCCTCGGGGGGAATCTCACTGAGATTGCCATTCATCCCCGAGGAGAGATCCTGGGCCCGCACCATATTCGACTGATTCAGGCGCCGGGCCATTAAACGGGTAAAATACAATTGCAGAGACGGATACTGTTCAAGAATCTTTTGAAAACCAGCACGGTCAATACTGAGGATAAGCGCCGGTTCATGCACCTGAATGGTGGCGCTGACCGGATCATTACAGATCAGACTCATTTCTCCAAAGACATCGCCCTGCTTCAGGGTGGTAATGGTAATCCCCACCTTATTGAGCACATGAACTTTTCCTTTGACAATAATAAAGAAGTTGGTTCCCCGGTCTCCTTTGCGCAGAATAATATCACCGGCCGCAAATTTCGCGACTTTGAAATACTGAGCTACCTTCAAAATCTTTTTTTCTTCCAGAAGCTTGAAGAAATCAAACCGACTCAACAGAGGCAGCATGGCATCTAGGGCCTCGGTATTGGAGACATCGTGCATCTCCATATCCTCAAGGCTGTTTTGCTTGCTGTATTCCAATCGTAATGAGCCGGTACAGCCGCTGCATGAAAGGACACATACCGGAATTTTATCCGCCCGTTCATAGTGCATGAGGATTTTGGTCAGATCCCCATTCAGAACCTGACACCTCTCTTTCTCCAGGGGAGAAGTGAGGATCACGGTACTGAAACAGGTCTGTTCCTTGGCGTTGGTCATGGGAATGGTAATACCGGTGACCGTAAACTCATCTCCGTAGCTGAAAAGCGGGCAATTATTGTTTTCTACCACCTTAAACAGAACCTTGGGAAAACTCATGGGATCATTGCCTCTTTGTGAAAGAAAGGGCCTTTTTCACGCCCTGAAAAAACCTGCTGGAGAGCGATCAACACGGCGTGTTGATGAATTTGACATCGCATATTGTACTTAAAAGACCATAAAGACCACCATACTTCTGTCGGCAAAACAACAAATTGCGTTACAAGGTTAACATACCTTCACTCAACTTACCTTCCGACCTCGCTCTTCATCAAGACGACGCATTCCTTCCATCAGCAGTTTCATGAAATAGCCGATTTCCGGGGCCTCGATATCTGCCGCCGGAATCCCCGGGGTAAAGCGAAAATGGCCCTCTGTCTCCCTGAGGATTGCGTAGAAGGCCTCTTCCCCCTGGATATCACCGTATTTGGCCTTGATCAGGGCGCCCTGGCGGAAGGACGCGCGGGCGGTCGCCCCTTGGGGAAGCCCCGTAATGGTAAGAATGCCGGTCTTTTGATTCATGTTCAGGATCTGAAACAGGGCCTCGGGGGGAATCTCACTGAGATTGCCATTCATCCCCGAGGAGAGATCCTGGGCCCGCACCATATTCGACTGATTCAGGCGCCGGGCCATTAAACGGGTAAAATACAATTGCAGAGACGGATACTGTTCAAGAATCTTTTGAAAACCAGCACGGTCAATACTGAGGATAAGCGCCGGTTCATGCACCTGAATGGTGGCGCTGACCGGATCATTACAGATCAGACTCATTTCTCCAAAGACATCGCCCTGCTTCAGGGTGGTAATGGTAATCCCCACCTTATTGAGCACATGAACGCTTCCCTTGACAATAATAAAGAAATTCGCCCCCCGGTCCCCTTTGCGCAAAAGAATATCCCCCGTTGCAAATTGGGTAACTTTGAAATACTGCGCCACTTTCAGAATCTTTTTTTCTTCCAGATGCCTGAAAAAATCAAACTGACTTAACAGGGGCAGCATCTCTTCCAGGGCCTCGGCATTGGCAGAATCATGCACCTCCATATCTTCCAGGCTGGCGTCCTTGCTGTATTCCAAGCGTAATGATCCGGTGCACCCGCTGCATGAAAGGATGCAGGCCGGCATCTTATCCACCCGTTCATAGTGCGTGACAATCTTGGTCAGATCCCCATGTAAAATTTTGCATTTCCCTTTTCCCAGAGGAAATGTGAGAATCATCGTGCTTAAACATGTCTGTCCCTTGGCGCTGGCCATGGGAATAATAGTGCCAGTGACCGCAAATTCATCTCCGTAACAGTAAAGCGGGCATTTATTATTTTCTACCACCTTAAACAAAACTCTGGGAATGCTCATGTCGTCACTGTCTCGTTGTGAAGGAAAGGGCCCTCTTTATGCCCTGGAAGAAGCTGCTGGAGGGCGATGAACGAATCTCGTTGATAGATTCTATCCGTCAACACGAGAAAATCAATGTTTTTCATCCAGAAGGCAGAATAAAAGTCTGCCTTTTCAGCCAGGCCCGAGAGTCTCAACCGGCATCGGTCAGCATTGCCCGCAGACCGCTGGCCCGATTGATGGCGCGACTCACGGCCCGGCGGAAAATCGCTTCCGTCCCGGCCAGCAGGACTCGGGTACGGGCCCGGGTCACGGCCGTATAGATCAGTTCTCGGGTCAACAGCGGGCTGTCATCGGGGGGGAGCAGCGCCAGCGCCTCATCAAACTCCGAGCCCTGACTTTTGTGAATCGTCATGGCAAAAACCGTTTCATGCTCTGGAAGCCGGCTGGCCTGATAGCCATGAAAGCCCCCGTCTTCTCCCCTAAACCACACCGTATCCCCTCCGTCCTCTCCTGGCGCGCGGTCAGGCAGGCAGATGCCGATATCGCCATTGAACAGGTTCAGATCATAGTCATTGCGAAGAATCATCACGGGGCGGCCCGGATACCAGCCGCCGGGTTGGCACGAATAGCCCCGGGCCGCCAGTTTCTGTTCCACCTGCCGGTTGATGGTCTCCACCCCGCCCGCTCCCTGGCGGGTGGCGCACAAAACCCGAAAGCGATGCAAGGCCGCAAAGAGCCGCCCCATCTCTTCCCCCTCTTCCCCGCGCCAGCCCTCCACCCACACCATTCGCACCTGTTCCATATAACGGGCATAACGATCAACACACAGCTCCAGCGCCTGCTCCACCGGCACGCTGAACACCCCGCCCCCCCCATTTTGTTCCGCTCCAAAAACACTATCTTCTGGCTTCTGGCTTCTGGCTTCTGTCCTCTGCAAACGCCAGGCGGCATCGGCATCACCGGCGTTGACGGCTTGAGCAAAGCGGTCTATTTCAGGGTTAAAACGGTAACTTTTGCGCAACACCACCGTGTTATCAGGCAGGGCCGCGATGCAGTCCGCCAGCACGGCCCCTGATTCCACCGACACAAGCTGATCCTTGTCCCCCAGAAGAATCAGGCGGGCCGTGGCTGGCAAGGCATCAACCAGTTTGCTCATCAAGGCCAGATCCACCATGGAGGCCTCATCCACCAGCACTATGTCCCAGGGCAGGGGATTGTCGTGATGATGCCGAAAATGCGGAGAGTGGCGGCGGGCCCCCAGCAGGCGATGCAGAGTGGAGGCGGTGGTCGGGATTTTTGCCTTGAGGGATTCGGCCAGGGGAAACGACTCCAGTCCGGCGGCGATGGATTCCCGCAGGCGCATGGCGGCCTTGCCGGTGGGGATGAGGCGCACCTTAGCGGTGCCGCGGCAGCG
>DYNG01000172.1 GCA_020721165.1 Desulfocapsa sulfexigens | reverse complement strand
CTCTGCACTTGGATAACGGTCAAGAATTGTCCTGGACTCCGCACTCTATTGAATAGACCACCTTTGATAAAACAGTGACCCTGTTCAGTGATGGTGTAAAGCAGAACGATATTGCTGAAGAGCTTGGGAGCGATACATCCAATGTGTCTCGTCATATCAAAAGGACCAGAGGGACAGGCCTGCTGGACACAGAAATTGATAATGAAAGGGGGAAAAACATTCCTGATTTGACGATGGAATTTGATGTTTGCATTATGGCTGGTCTTTTAACAGTGGAAAAGGGAGATCTTAATTAGTTGTATAGGTGAAAAAAGATAGGCAACTTTCCTATGCGGCTAAAAATTACGGGGAGAATATACTGAATCGTAAAAAAAAAAGATATCAGGTTGATATTCATCAAGTTCGATTGACACCACCCCGCCATTTTGAGATCTTCACTCGTTTTCTGAAGTCTGGTAAAGTACAAAAAGCCCGCAACTGGCAACGGTTTGCGGGTTTTTTGTTGTCCCTGCGGATTTGGGGAAATTCATTGCAATTCGGTGTGGTTAAGGGTAAACACAGGAGCCAGGGTGATTCTGCAAGACCCCTTGCCCTGATTATGCCACTACTCAATCACGCCATGAACGAGAAGGCAAGCAAGCAGCGACGAAACAGGTCGCTGAGCGCGGCAAGGAGCCTCGTTGCGTAGACGACGAGTCGTCTGATTGAGAATTGAAATTTCGTGGAGGCCTGCGCCCCCGATGACACGCGCCATCAGGCACTCGTTCGACTGTGGCAACACTGGCTCCACGCTACACTGTCCCGACGGTTGACCGCACGCCTGCACCCCCCGGCGCCTTCTGACCTCTGACCTCTGACCTCTGTCTTCTGATACCGATATGGTTGAATGGTTTATCAGTTTCCGCTATCTGCGGGCCCGGCATAAGCAACGATTTATCTCCTTGATTTCCCTGATCTCGGTGGCAGGCATCACCGTTGGGGTTATGGCCCTGATTGTGGTTCTTTCGGTCTATTCGGGTTTCACGGAGGGCTTGCGCGATCAGATCCTCGGCATCAACTCCCATATCATTGTGCAGCAGCCGGGCGGCTCCATCAGCGACTACCAGGCCCTTCGTGAAGAGATTCTAAGGGTGGACGGGGTCACCGGCGCCACTCCCTACCTCTACACCCAGACCCTGATGAGCGGGGCCTCTGGCGGCAGCGGGGTTATTCTTCGGGGCATTGACCCCGATACCGCCTCCGGGGTCATCAATCTGGGCAAGCAGATGATTCGCGGCTCCATTCATGATTTGAAGACGGAGGCAGACCATCGGGTGCCCCATATCATTCTGGGGAAAAATCTGGCCGACGAACTCCGGGTCAGTAAGGGTGATAAGGTGCGACTCATCTCTTCCGCCGGCCCCTTAACCCCCATGGGGGTTATTCCCAAAATAAAGACCTGTAAAATCGCCGGCATTTTTGAAACAGGGATGTACGAATATGACTCCAGCCTCGCCTATATGTCCCTGAGCGCGGTGCAGGCCTTCCTGGAAGAAGGGGATATTGTGCATGGCATTGAAGCGGCCGTCCAGGAAAATAAGCTGAATCAGGCCGACCAGATTGCCCGTCAAATTGCCGCCCACCTCAACGACGGCAGGGAAACACCCCTCATTGCCAAGGACTGGATGTCCATGAACCGCAACCTTTTTGCCGCCTTCAAACTGGAGAAGATCGGCATGTTCATCTGTCTGGCCCTGATTATTCTGGTGGCGGCCCTCAATATCATCAGCGCCCTGATCATGGTGGTCATGGAAAAGGAGAAGGATATCGCCATTCTTAAATCCATGGGCGCCACCTCCCGCTCCATCATGAAGATCTTCTTTTTCCAGGGCCTGGTCATTGCCTTCTCCGGCACCATTCTTGGGGTTGCTGGCGGTTTGGGTCTGTGCGATCTGCTCTCCCGTTATAAATTCATCGAGCTGCCCTCCAATGTCTATCCCATGAGCACCCTGCCGATCAAGGTTCTGCCCATGGATGTGACCATTGTCGCCGTGGCGGCCATCCTCATTACCCTGGCCGCCACCATCTACCCTTCGTGGAAGGCCTCTCAGATCCATCCGGGCGAGGTGCTGGCATGAGCCTAACCACCACCCGCGCCCAACCCCTGTTTGTCGCCCGGGACCTTCGCAAAAATTATGGGCAAGGAGCGGCGGCCATTGAAATTCTCAAAGGGGTCAATATCGAAACCAGAAGCGGGGAGATGACCGCCATCGTCGTGGCCTCGGGGTCAGGGAAAACGACCCTGCTCCGACTGCTTGGCACCCTCGATACTCCTACCAGCGGAGAGCTTTTTTTTCAGGGCGAATCCCTGACCCGCAAAAATGACAATGAACTCGCGCGATACCGGAATCGCTCGGTGGGCTTCATCTTTCAGTTCCACCACCTGTTGCCGGAATTCACTGCCCTGGAGAATGTGATGATGCCCGGCCTCATTGCCGGCAAGAAAAGAGACGAAATGGCCGGGCCCGCCACTCATCTGCTGACCCAGGTTGAACTCAGCCATCGTCTGGATCATAAGGTCGGAGAGCTTTCGGGAGGTGAGCAGCAGCGCGCCGCTCTGGCCCGGGCCTTAATCATGAAGCCGGCCCTGCTTTTTGCCGATGAACCCACCGGCAACCTCGATACCCGTTCCGGGGAGCTGGTTTTTGAGTTACTGCATGGCCTCTGCGACGAACTGGCTCTGTCCACCATCATGGTCACTCACAATGAAACCCTGGCCGCCCGCATGCATCGCCGTCTGACCCTCAAGGACGGAGTGTTACTACCGGAGTAGCCGAGAAGAGACTGTTTTTCCAGCCAGCAACGGCCAGTGGCGACCAACAACTCTTGCTCTACAGATGAGCAGGATGAACCTGTCCTCAATTAGTGATGGAGGTTACACCATGAAGATAGACTGGGCCTATTTCCGCAAAGGATGAGTGTCTTGCAACAAGGCTCGGGAGGCCTTGAATCAGGCGCAGGTTACCATTGCCATTGAGGTTGATGCCAGAAAAGAGCCCATAGGGGCGGAGGAAGCTTGGAACAGAGTGCGGCAGGCCGCCCGGGTGATGATCGGCAAAGGGCAAAAGGTGCAGCATTATGACGACATCCCAGCCAACCAAGAGGCCATCATGAACGATATCCTGGGCCGGAGCGGTACCCTGCGGGCTCCGGCCTTGCAGATCGGGGACACGATCTATATCGGTTACAATGAAATTTTGTATAAAGGTTTCTCCGGGCAACATTGAGGAGAGATTCTTTTCAGGGCCTCGCAACCACTCTCAAAAACACCACGATCATGTTTGAAAAAATTCTCATTGCCAACCGGGGCGAAATTGCCATCCGCATTATCAAGACCTGCCGACGGTTGGGTATCACGACCGTGGCCGTCTATTCTGACATTGACGCCCGCTCTCTGTTTGTCCGCGAGGCCGATGAAGCGGTTCATCTTGGGCCATCGCCATCCGCCGCCTCGTATCTGGTCAGGCACAAACTGATTGATGCTGCTCTGAGCCGGAACTGTCAAGCGGTGCATCCAGGTTATGGTTTTTTGTCGGAAAGCGCCGATTTTGCTGCCGAAGTGATGGCGGCAGGACTTGTCTTTATTGGCCCTGATGCCGCCGTCGTGGCGACCATGGGTGATAAAATTGCGGCCAAGCAGATGGCGATCAAAGCCGGAGTTCCGGTGGTGCCAGGTTGTAACCAGGCCCTGTCTGATCTGGCTCT
>DYNG01000171.1 GCA_020721165.1 Desulfocapsa sulfexigens | reverse complement strand
TGGCGGGAGTGTGCATGAGTCCCATGCTTTCCCAGGCGGTGGATTTGAAGGTGGGCGAAAAGGCGGTGGTGGATGAACTCAAGGCGGCCATCCCGGCGGACAGGATTGTTCCCATTGAGAAACTCTATGCCATTTGGGAAGATGTCAAGGCTGGGAAAAGCAAGGCCATGATCATTGATATCCGCACCGAGGCGGAATTTAACGCCGGGCACATCCTGAACTCCTCCAATGTGGATTCGGGACATGCCTGTGGAATGGTTGAGAAGGTGACTGATCCCAATCAGGAAATATGGATCTTCTGCCGCACTCAGCACCGCGCCAAATATTTTACCGGACTGCTCTACAAATACGGCTACACCAATGTCTTTATCGCCGACGGCGGTATCAAGGCCTGGGCAGAAAAAGGATATCCCTTGTACAAAACCTATCGAATTTGGTGAAGTAAGAGTGACCAAATACGAAAAACAGTTGAAAGAGGATTACTGGTACCGTGAAAACAAATAAGCCGGAAGAACTTTCCGGTTCCCAATATTCTAATCTGAGGAGATACAACAAATGAAATTACTGCCTATCACCGCTATTGCCTTCGCTTCCCTGGTCACACAGGCCGGGGCCTTCACTAACATTACACCGCAGGAGGCGTATGATCTCCTCAATATGGAGGAGTCGGCGGTTCTGCTGGATGTGCGTACACCCGAAGAATACGCATGGGTTGGCCATCCCGGCAAGAATAAACTGGGAGAAGGGACGGAAATAGCCCCACAAGTTATCAATATCGCGTGGGAAATTGAAAAGCCGGGGGCTGGTTATGAGTTGATTAAAAATAATCTGTTTATCGGCAGCCTTGCCAAGCTCAACTTTGCCGCTGACCAGCCAGTTATTACCATGTGTCGCTCGGGCTCACGCAGTGTTGATGCAGCCACAGCCCTGGAGGAAATCGGTTATACGAATGTCTATAATCTTGTTGGAGGTTTTGAAGGCGGCACAGACGCAAAAGGGTACAGAACAAAGGCTGCCGGGTGGAAAAACCTTGGGTTTCCGTATACCTTCGGATATACCGAGGGAATAGATGAGCACATCCCCGGCAACTAACAGGTGTGTCTCCATCGGTGGAGAAGGGGCAGCGTCCACATTAACGACAGTGCATACGGGTGCTGTCCCTCCTTTCATTCTCCTCCAGTTCGCAGATTCAATTGGGTAACCTGCCTTCTCACACCCGTTACAACTCTTCACGGCCCAGCCCTTTATGGGGGTGCGGCTCCTTGCCCTGAACATGGTGGTGATGGGGAGAGGTTCCGACCAGGATAAAATGGGGGCCACCTCCATTTTATTCGATTGCCTCCCGAGGTAGCCATAAGAAAATGTGCTCCCCCCATCCCTGTAATCAGGGACAACAAAGGATAAAACTTCTGGGCGCGGGGATGGCTATAAACTCCACGAGTGACCGGAGCAGGAGATCTGAAATTCTTCTTGACGAAAGAGGCTGGAGTGGGTATAAAATTTTCTCCATTTTAAGAAGTGAGCGGGCAGCTTGTTGGCTGCTGTTTTTCTATCAGGTTTCTCTTGGATGTTTCCGGTTTGATAGCCGGGTCCTGTGCAACAACGATTCATGAACCCCGCCAGGCCTGGAAGGGAGCAACGGTAATGACCCTCTTTGTGTGCCACAGGGCGCCCGGCTATCATTTTTTCTCTGCCTTTTCAATCCCATTCCTTGGTGTTCATGCCCTAAGCGGCTCCATGAACACCACCTTCTGTTGTTTCTCTGAATAATGTCGTATCTGGTTCTTGCCCGAAAATCGCGTCCCCAGAACTTTGATGAGGTTGTCGGTCAACGACCGGTGGTCAAGACCCTGCAAAACAGTCTTGTGCGGAATCGGGTGGCCCATGCCATTTTGTTCTCCGGCGTTCGCGGGGTTGGCAAAACAACCCTGGCCAGGATCATGGCCAAGGCGGTCAATTGCGTCAAGGGCCCGGCCCTGAACCCCTGTAACACCTGCGATTCCTGCAAGGCCATCACCGCCGGTTCCTCCCTTGATCTCTATGAGATTGACGGGGCCTCCAATCGGGGCATTCAGGAAATTCGGGAGTTGAAAGAGAAGATTCGCTTTCTGCCGGTGGTCTCCAAGCATCGTGTTATTATCATTGATGAAGTGCATATGCTCACCAATGAGGCATTTAATGCCTTGCTCAAAACCCTGGAAGAGCCGCCGGCCCATGTCTATTTCATGTTCGCCACCACCGAGTTGCACAAAATTCCCGTCACTATTTTGTCGCGTTGCCAGCGCTATGAGTTGAAAAGGGTCTCCCCGCTTGATCTGGGCGGCCATTTACAGAAACTCGCCGAGGCCGAGGGGGTGCAGATTGAAAAAGGCGCTCTTGATCTGGTGGTGCGTGAGGCGGATGGTTCGGTCCGGGACGGGTTAAGCCTGTTGGATCAGGTATTTTCTTTCGGCGAAAAGAATATCCTCGTCGACGATGTGGTGCAGGTGTTGGGGCTGGTTGATCGGGAGCTTATCTTTTCCTTGACCGAGGCCCTGCTGGAACAGAATCCGTCCGTTGTTTTTCAGGCTTTGGATGAAATCTTTTCCTATGGGATGGATCTGAAGCGCTTTACCGCTGACCTGCTGTCCTGTTGCCGCTCCCTGATTCTCTGTAAAATCAAGGGCTGCGAGCCACTGCTTGATATTTCTTCGTCGGAGCTTGCCCGTTTGCAGGCAATGGCCGCCAACCATTCTCTCCAGTCGCTGCATTTACAACTGTCTCTATTGATGCGGGGGGTTGAGGAACTGCGCCATTCGGGCCAGCCGCGCCTGCTTCTGGAGACCACCTTTTTGAAAATTCTGCAAAGCGGGACGGTGACGCCGGTGACGACCCTCCTGGCCCGGCTCGACGCTGTCCTGGCGGGCGTTGATGGCGTGGGGGACGGTGCTGATAAAGTCGTTCCCTATTCAGGGAAGCTGGCCGCGCCGGATAACAAAAAACCGGCGGCAGTGTTGAGGGAGTCCGTTGGCGCTGAGGCTCCTGTTTCTGTTGTCTCTTCTCCGCTTGCGGTTGCAAAAAAAACGGCGGTGGTGACGGAACCCGTTGTCCCTGAGGCGCCCGTTCCTGCCGCCTCTTCTCCGCTTGCGACTGCTCCCCCTGATGCCGTTCCGCCTTCCTCTCCTGTCGCGCTGGCGGCGGATTCTCCAGCCGAGGAAGCTGTCCCCATAGCGAGCGCAGCGACAGAGGGTGACGATGAGACGGAGCAAAAAGAAGCCACTCCGCGCATTGAGCCGCACCAGCATGATATCCGTCGCGATTGGATGGACTTTATTGCCTATGTGCGAGATCGCTCGGTCTGGATGGCCCAGAACCTGCAACAGGCGGATCTTGTGAAAGAACAGGGCCACGAGCTTCTGTTGCACTATCAGGACGCCGGCTCGTGCAGCATGTTGCGCAGGGATGAAAATAGAAAGCAGTTGATGGAGTTTGTGCTTGATTTTTTTCAGAAAGATCTCACCATTCGCTTTGTTCTGCCGAAAACTCAGGGAGGCACCAACGCGGAAGGGGAGGATCAGCCTTTGAAAGAGCGGCATCTTCTTGCCAATGACCCTCTGGTCATGATGACAGCGGAAATTTTTAACGGACAGATTGGCGATATTCGAGTGGGAGCCCGTTTTCGTTGAGTCTTGCCAACTCGCCATTATACAGGACAAAAGATTATGGACATAAAAAACATCATGCAGCAGAGGGCAACGGTTTTGGTTATGGCATACACAAA
>DYNG01000170.1 GCA_020721165.1 Desulfocapsa sulfexigens | reverse complement strand
GGTCCGTGCCGAAACAATCATTCCAGCCCCCTGTTTCTTTACGGCCCCTTATACCGTTCATGGCATAAGGTTGTTATCATTATTACAACAGATTCTCTCTTGCCGGGCCTGCGCCCCTCACTCTTTATTGACTGACTCCTGCCGCAGGAACGATCCACTCTTGCCGCCGCTCTTGGATAACAGGCGAATATTGCTGATAATCATGGTCTTATCAACCGCTTTGCACATATCATAGACCGTCAAGGCGGCCACAGAGACAGCGGTCAAGGCCTCCATCTCAACCCCGGTCTTGCCGCAGATGCCTACCGTGGCCTGAATTTCAAGGGCACAGGTCGCATCATGAAAGATAAAATCAAGCGACACCTTGCTGATCATCAGGGGATGCGTCAAGGGAATCAGATCCGGCACCTTTTTTGCCGCCATGATTCCCGCCAGTCTGGCCACCCCCACGACATCGCCCTTGGCCATTGCGCCTTGCTTCACCAGATTATAGGCCGCCTCCGACATGGTGACGCTGCCGGCGGCCACCGCCAGCCGATACGACTCGGCCTTGGCGCTGACATCCACCATCAGGGCATTGCCATCCCCATCAAAATGAGTCAGTTCTCCTTTCCCCTCCCCGGCGTTTTGCATACAGGCCTACTCTTTATCCTTCGATTTTTTTCCGGTCACTTCATGAAAAAGGCGGGTGAAAAACCCCTCCCGCTCCTCATGATGCCCCTGTTCTCTTCCCAGATCATCAAACTTCTGCAAGAGTTCCTGCTGCTCGGGAGACAGGTTGGTCGGCGTCTGTACCTGCAACTCGACAATCATATCGCCGCGCTGGCCTCCCCGCAGACTGGGCACGCCTTCATGGCGCAGGGTGAATGTGCCCCCGGATTGACTGCCCGCCGGAATTTTCAGGCTTTTTTTGCCATGAATAGTAGGGACATCCACCTTGCAGCCCAAAGCCGCCTGGGCCATAGACAGTGGAAAGCGGCAGTAGATGGTCTCCCCTTCCCGCTTGAAAAACTGGTGTTCCTCAACCAGAATAACGACATAGAGGTCACCAGCCGCGCCGCCCCGCCGTCCGCCTTCCCCCTCGCCGCGCAGACGCATACGGGCACCATGATCAACACCTGCCGGAATCTTGACCGAAACCTTTTTGCTCTTGTTGACCAAACCCGTGCCATTGCACTCCGTACAGGGGTCGGTAACAATTTCCCCCTCTCCCTGACACCGTGGACAATCGGTGCTGACCTGAAAAAATCCCTGCGAACGAATCACCTGCCCGCGACCATGACACAAAGGGCATGACTCCCGTTTATGACCCGGACGACATCCCGTCCCCTCACAGCTCCAGCAGGTGTCACGACGGGTCAGATCCAGCTCTTTGGCCACGCCATGCACGGCCTCCATAAACGAAATGGTCAGGTCATAACGGAGATCATTCCCTTGAATCGGCCCGTTCCGGCGGGAGTGCGAGCCGCCTCGCCGACCAAAGAGATCGCCGAACAGATCGCCAAAACCGGAGAAGACATCTTCAAAGTTTCCCGGCCCCTGATAGCCGCTGCTTTTCAGTCCCTCATGACCATAGGTGTCATAGATCTTGCGTTTCTGCACATCACTCAAGACCTCATAGGCCTCGGCGCACTCCTTGAAACAGGCCTCGGCCTCTTTATCATCAGGATTGCGATCAGGATGGTACTTCATGGCCAGGGTGCGATAGGCCTTCTTGATCTCGCCACTGCTCGCTTCCCGACCGACCGCCAGTATTTCGTAATAATCTCTTGCCATTTTCCTTACTCACGACCGGCCCGACAGGCCACGACCACCATCATGCCACACATTCCTGCCGCTCCACAGCGCCCTCTTGCTGCGCGGCGCTCTCTTCCATGCCGGCATGATCCGGCAAGCCCTTAACATTCTCCACTGTGACTCTTCCCGCCGAAATCTCCCGCAGAGTCATAACGATTTCCTTGTTGTCTCCCTGCACCAGAAAGGGCTCGCCATGCCGGTGCTGCTTGATGCGCTCCACCGTCAGGTGAACCAGATTAAACCGATTTCCATCACCCATCTGCGTCAGACAATCTTCCACTGTAATTCTTGCCATGTATTTCCTCATTTACTAAGAGACTACGATTAACTTCACCCCGATACGGATACGGGAAAATTTTTATTGCTCAAAGGGATTTCTCAAGAGCATGGTTTCCTCGCGATCCGGCCCCACCGATACAAGCATCGTCTCGACCCCGGTAAACTCCTCAATGCGTTGAATATATTCCCTGGTCTTCAGCGGCAGGTCATCATAATGGCGAATGCCACTAATATCCTCCTGCCAGCCGGCCAATTCTTCATAGACCGGCTGCACGGCGGCGGCCTGGCGGATATTGGCGGGCATGGCCGATATTCGCCGGCCAGCCAGTTCATATTCCGTCGCCATTTTCAACACCGGCTGGCCGCTTAAAACATCCAGTTTGGTCAAGGCCATGCCGGTCAGACCGTTGAGCCGGGTGGCATCAGCGGCAACCACACCATCCAGCCAGCCACAGCGCCGTTTTCGGCCAGTGGTGGCTCCGAACTCCCCGCCTTTTCTCTGAAGCTCATCGCCCACCGAGTCAAAGAGTTCGGTGGGGAAAGGCCCTTCGCCAACCCGGGTCGTATAGGCCTTGAGAATGCCAATGACCGCGTCAATATGGGCCGGCCCGAAGCCGGAACCATTACAGGCATTACCGGCAATGGTGTTGGATGAGGTCACAAAGGGATAGGTGCCATGATCAATGTCCAGCTGGGTGCCCTGCGCCCCTTCAAACAGGATGTGACGACCGGCCTTGCGGGCCTGATCCAGCTCCACTGAAATATTGCCGATAAAGGGGCTCAGTTTTTCGGCATATCCCTGAAAATCGTCATAGATCGCGTCAAAGGAGAGCGGCTCACTCTTATATTTATGGGTCAGAAGGAAATTTTTCTCCTCCACATTTTCCCGCAATCGCTCCCGAAACAGGGTCTCATCCAGCAGGTCTCCGGCCTTGATGCCCACCCGCCCGACCTTGTCCATATAGCAGGGGCCAATTCCGCGACCGGTGGTGCCGATCTTCTTACCGGCGGCCAAGGCGGACTCCTTGGCCTGATCCAGCCGCTGATGATACGGCATGATGAGATGCGCATTTTCGCTGATCATCATGCGCTGCGGGGTCACTTCTAAACCCTGGGCCTGCAGACCTGCCATTTCCCCCAGCAGGACAGCGGGGTCAATGATCACGCCATTGCCGATCATGCAGACCTTGTCCGCATAGAGGATTCCCGAGGGAATGATATGAAAGACAAATTTTTTGCCTTTCACGACCAGGGTGTGCCCCGCGTTGTTGCCGCCTTGAAATCGTACAATATAATCGGCGTAACGAGTAAGAATATCAACGATCTTCCCCTTCCCCTCGTCTCCCCACTGGGTTCCCACCACCACCACGCTGGCCATGTTATCCTCTCCTGAATCGGTGTATCTCGCTTCGTATCGCGCGGGATATCAAAAACAACAACGGCTGGACTGGCGCCGCTGGCAAAGTAAAAAAACGAAGTCGCCTCCTCTTCCTCCATCGTTTTTACGACGGAACAGCCTGAGCAATATAGTCAACGCACTTCGTAAAGTCAATCATTAGCAATCAACAAATGGCCCCTTAGGGGCCGATAAGAAATAACCATGACGACTTTATCTATTTATTTTTCCCGAGTCCCTTAGGAGCCGTTACGAAATAACGAGGCCATTTATATTGATTTCGTTACGGCTCCTTATGCCGCTCCAGTCAACTCATC
>DYNG01000169.1 GCA_020721165.1 Desulfocapsa sulfexigens | reverse complement strand
TGATATCGCCAGCACCTGCGAGCCTGAGTCCATGGATGCCGAGGATACCCTTTTTATCCTTTACACCTCCGGTTCCACCGGCAAACCCAAGGGTGTGGTGCATACCACCGGCGGCTATCTCACCTATGCCATGCACACCTGTCAGTGGGTCTTCGACCTCAAAGACAACGATGTGTACTGGTGTACCGCCGATATCGGCTGGGTTACCGGCCATTCCTATATCCTCTACGGCCCCTTGGGTCTTGGCGCCACCTCGGTGATGTTTGAGGGCGTGCCATCGTATCCCGGCCCGGATCGTTTCTGGAAGATAGTCGAAAAATTCCAGGTCAATATCTTCTATACCGCCCCCACCGTCATTCGGGCCTTGATGCGCGATGGCGAAGAGCCTACTCAGCGTTACGACCTCTCCAGTCTGCGGATCCTGGGTTCAGTTGGTGAGCCGATTAATCCCGAGGCTTGGATGTGGTATCATGCCAATATCGGCAAGGGGAAACTGCCGATTGTTGATACCTGGTGGCAGACCGAGACCGGCGGTATCATGATTGCCCCGTTGCCGTATGCAACCCCCTTGAAACCAGGCTCCGCCACCTTGCCGCTGCCCGGCATTGACGCCGCCATCTACACCGAAGAGGGCCATGAGGCCGGTCCCAACGAAGGCGGTCATCTGGTCATTCGCAAGCCTTGGCCGGGTATGCTGCGCGGGGTCTTTGGTGATCCGGCCCGGTTCAAGAAGGCCTATTTCAGCCGCTATGAGAATATCTATGATCCTGAAGACGGGGCGCGACGAGATGAGGATGGTTATTTCTGGATCATGGGCCGTTTGGATGATGTTATCAATGTCTCTGGGCATCGCCTGGGGACGGCCGAGATCGAATCGGCCCTGGTGGCCCATCATTCGGTGGCCGAGGCGGCCGTTGTCGGCATGCCGCATCCGATCAAGGGCCAGGCTATCTACGCCTTTGTCACGGTGAAATCCAATGTTGAATCCACCCCGGAATTGCTGGCTGAACTGCGCAGTCATGTTCGTACTGAAATCGGCCCCATAGCCTCTCCTGATGCCATTCAGTACGCGCCCGGTCTGCCCAAGACCCGTAGTGGTAAGATCATGCGCCGGGTCTTGCGCAAGATCGCCGCCAACGATTTTGAAAACTTTGGCGATACCTCGACCCTGGCGGATCCTTCTGTTGTGGATGACCTGATCAACGGCAAGAAGGCCTTGGCAAAAAAATAGCCTGCATCGTTTGCGGTCTGGACATTGAAGGGAAAAGCGGGGCTTTCTGCAGAGGAGGCCCCGCTTTGACATCTCGTAGCATCTATTTGTGGTCTATTTGTACGGGAGGAGAAAAATGGTCATACAGGGAAGTGATGTGCATGCAGTCGCCCCGGATGTGGCGATCTCTTTTTTCAAGGGGATCATGCCCTTTAATACCCTTGACGAAAACACGCTGCGGACCCTTGCTCGTCATTGCCGGATAGATTTTTTCCCAAAAGGCACCCGGATTCTGACCGCTGACACCACCGACCCGACCCATCTCTATCTGATCCAGCGCGGCGGGGTCAAGGCCTTTCTTGAAGATGATAATGGCGAGGTGACGCTCAAGGATTTTCGCGGGAATGGCGCTGCCATCGGGGCCCTGGCCATTATCCGTGGCACCACCGCCAATCTCAATATCGAGACCGTCGAAGACTCGTTCTGTTTTCTCCTGCCCCGGGCAATCTTTCTTGAACTTATTGAAAAACAACCGGCCTTTGCCCACTATTATCTCAAGAGTTTTTCTGAAAAGATCGTCACCACCGCCTACAACGAATTACGACATCACAAGGTGGGACGGCGCAGCAACGACGACCTCTATCTCTTTTCCATCAGGGTCGGCGATCTCGTCAAGACCTTGCGGAAGGTTGCGTCCATTGTCACTATTCAGGAGGCCGCCGGTATCATGTCCGAGCATCGGGTGGGATGCCTGCTGGTCCATGATCCCGCCGATGCGGAAAAGATCGTCGGCATTATCACCGACCGTGATCTGCGGAGCAAGGTGGTGGCCGCCGGGCTTGATTACAGGACACCGGTTGCTGCCATCATGAACAGTCCGGTGTTGACCGTGCTGTCCCAATCGCTCTGTTTTGATGTGCTGTTGAAGATGATGACCACCGGCATTCATCATCTGGCCGTGGAACGGGCCGGTCGGATTATCGGCGTGGTCACTTCCCACGACATCATGCTCTTGCAGGGGCATTCCCCCTATTATCTCTTCAAAGAGATTCGGGGCCAGCAGCAGATTTCCGGGCTTTACCCCCTGGCCCAGAAGATCCCCGAGGTGGTACGGGGGTTGATTGGGGAGGGGGCCAAGGCCGGCAATATCACCCAGATGATCGCTATCCTCAACGATCATATTTTAGGAAGGATGTTGACCCTGCTTGAAAAAGAGATGGGGACACCGCCGGTTCCTTACTGCTGGCTCCTCCTAGGCAGTGAAGGGCGGAGGGAGCAGACCTTCAAGACCGATCAGGATAATGCCATTATCTATGCGGATCCGGTGAATGATGAGCAAAAACAGGCGGCGGACGATTATTTCAAAAAATTTGCCACCAAAGCTATTGATCATCTGGTCAACTGCGGCTACCCTCTCTGTCCCGGTGAGATCATGGCGATCAATCCTCGTTGGTGCCAGCCCCTCACGGAATGGAAAAAATATTTTGGGCGCTGGGTAGGAGCGCCGGACCCGCAGGAAATACGCTACGCAACCATTTTTTTTGATTTTCGGGCCGGTTTCGGTGAAACGGAACTGGCCGAAACATTGCGTCGTTCTCTCAATCAGCAGATAACAAAAAGTGAGATTTTTCTCTTTCATCTGGCCCGGCAATCCATGGAAACACGGGCGCCCCTCTCTTTTTTCAAAAACTTTATTGTTGAACGGGACGGCGAGCATAAAAACCGACTGGATATCAAGAGACAGGGCTTGACGCCCTTTGTTAATTTTGCCCGGGTGCTGGCCTTGAAATTCGGGATTAAAGAAACCAATACCCTGGCCCGCCTCAAGGCCTTGATGGATGGCGAGCATATTCAGGGAGAGTTATGGACTGCGGCCTGTGAGGCCTATGAACTCCAGATGCAGCAGCGCCTGGTCCATCAACTGCGCCAGATTGAGGCCGGAATCCTGCCTGATAACTATATTGATCCGGCTGATCTTTCCGATCTGGAGCGGCGGATGCTCAAGGATGCCTTTGCGGTGATTGAGCGCCTCTATAGCGTCCTGGATCGAATGTATCCGGTGCAATGATGTGGAATCTGCTGAAACCGGAAAGCTGGTTTGCCAAACCCCACCCGTTGATTACGCATAACCGGGAGTTTTTTGCCGACTTTGACCAGTCTCGCCCTCTGCATGAATACACCTTTGTCGTCCTTGATACCGAACTGACCGGGTTTGACCGCAAACGGGACGATATTATCTCCATCGGCGCGATTTTGATCAAGGATCTACAGATAGATCTTGGCATGACTTTTCATACCTATATTCGCCCCAGACGAATTGCCCATACCCAGGCAACCCTGATCCACAGAATCACCCCACAGCAACTGGCGGAGGCGCCGTCTCTGGAGGAGGTGTTGCCGGACTTCGTTGAATTTGCGGGCAATAGTCTCCTGGTAGGGCATTGTGTCGGGTTGGATATGGGGTTTTTAAACCGGGCCACCAGGCAGGTTATGGGTGGCACCCTGTCCAATCCCGGGATTGATACCATGCGAATGGCGCAAGGGTACCGGCGGGTTCTGCTGGGTCATTTTCACGAAGAACTT
>DYNG01000168.1 GCA_020721165.1 Desulfocapsa sulfexigens | reverse complement strand
AAAGAATACGAACCATGGGGGCGATGCCGTTTTTCTTGTAGTATTCTTGCAGGGCATCAACAACCTTGTTGTGCTCATCGGTCATCTCGCCGATACCTTCAACACCCTTTACATAATCAACCCAATCGGCATTGAATTCTTTGGCGTTAAGCAGGAATCCATCCTCATCCACTTCAAACTTGGAACCATTGTGCTCTAATGTAGGCATTTTTTACCCTCCTTACGAAAACTCTTGTTAAAATATGGTTAATTGGTTTGCACCGTTTCACAAACAAAAAATAATCCTACCAAAATGATTTCGCCTTATTACTATAGGCAATATGGTTTGTCAAGTGAATGAAGAATCATTTTAGATGACATTATGAAATAAGCAGCGCTTTTCAGTGAAACTCGAAAAAAATGCAGTTGCCCAAGGTCTTTGCTTCTTCCACGATTTTATCGTTGGCATATCACTTGGATAGCTGCGGTAAAATTTCTCTTCAAGCCTTGACTATGGACGAAAATTCTCGTTTTTCAGGCTACCCATCAAAAAGAGAGCTCCCCGTTATTTTTTCCTGAAAGCCAGGAAAATCGTTCCCAGAAATCAGGGAAGGACTTGGCCACACACTTTTCATCACTGATCTGGACTCCTGGCACCCGCAGACCGGCGACGGCAAAGCTCATGGCCATGCGATGATCTTTGTAGGTATCAATAAGGGCTCCGTGCAGACGGCTTCCGCCATCGCCATGAATGATCATCTGGTCGGAGCCCTCTTCCACTTGGGCGCCCATTCTGGTCAACTCAGTGACGACGGCATGGAGCCGGTCGCACTCCTTGATGCGTAAGTGGCTTATATTCTTAATGGTTGTTGGCCCGTGGGCGAAGGCGGCCACCACCGCCAGGGTGGGAACCACATCGGGCATATCTCCCATATCCACCGTAATCCCCTCCAGTCGTGGCCGGCCCTGGACGGTTATGCCCTGCCCCTGTCGGCTGACTTCACAACCCATGCGGGCCAGCAACGGCACCAGGCCCGCATCGCCCTGCAGGGAGGGAACCGGCACATTGCTCACGGTCACCCGTCCGGCGGTGATGGCAGCGGCCGCCCAGAAATAGGAGGCGTTGGAGGCATCGCCTTCAATCTGATAGGTCATGGCCCGATAACAGCCCTGGGGAATGGCAAAGTGGGTCAGGTCCTGCGTGCACTCAACTTCAATGCCGAAATCAGCCATAACCGACAGGGTCATAAGCACATAGGGTTTGGACAGCACTTCGCCCTGCACCCTGAGAGTGGCGGGACGGGCGGCATAGGGGGCGACCAGCAGGAGAGAAGAGAGGTACTGACTGCTTTTGCCTTCAGGCAGGATGGTGGCGCCGCCCTTCAGCCCCCGGCTCATGATGTGCAGGGGCGGACAGCCATTGCCGGTCACGGAGCGGATATCAACGCCCCAGCCCTGGAGGGCTTCCATCAAGGGGCCAATGGGCCGCTCGCGCATCCGCTCTTCACCGTCTATGGTGAAGAGCCCCACTCCCAGAGCGGCGACCGAGGTCAGAAAACGGGTGGCGGTGCCGTTATTGCCCAGAAAAATGGTCTTACTCGGGCTGGCAATGCGACCGCCCTGACCTTCCACTTGCCAGGAGTCTGTTGCTGGCGCATTCTCCTTGTGGACGCGAATCCCCATCTGGCCCAGGGCCGTGGAGGTATAATCGGTATCTTCGCTGGTTAAAGGGTCCAGAAGCGTACTGCGGCCATCGGCCAGGGCCGCTGCGATCAAGGCCCTCTGGGTCAGGCTTTTGGAGCCGGGGACGGCAATGGTTGCATCAATGAGGGGGACGGGGATGATCTCTTTCATTTTTTACCCTGCGAGGAACAGTTTGATATATTGACGAGTGATTTTCAGGAAACGCCCTGTTGGTCAAAGAAGATTTTCTCCTCGTCACTTATCCGGTGGATTGGGGGTGGATATTGCCGGTTGCCCGGTACAAATGTTGACGCATCAGTTCTATGGGAGCCGGGCCGCCGGTCCAGAGCTCAAACTGGGCGACTCCCTGATGGAGGAGCATCTCCAGGCCGTTGATGGTCTGGCAGCCCGCCTTTTCCGCCTCCTGAAGAAGTCGGGTTGCCAACGGGGCATAGACGATATCCATGACCACCTGAAAGCGGGAAAGAAGGGCGGCGGGAACGGGGCTGTGCTGGATATCCGGTTGCATGCCCACCGAGGTGGCATTGATCAGGGCCGTCCCCCGCAGGTGGCTGATGTCTTCCAGGGATTGCCAGGGGCAGCCCAGTTCGGCAGCCAGGGCCCGGCCCCGTGTCTCAGTGCGGCTACAGAGGACCAGACGGGCCCCTTCCTGTTGCAGGCCATAGCCGATGGCCCGGGCGGAACCTCCGGCCCCGAGCAGGACCATTTCCGCTCCTCTCAGGGATATTTTCTGGGACAAGGCCCGCATGGCGCCCAGCCAGTCGGTATTGCTTCCCCGCAGATGTTTTTTACCATTGATTTCTGTCACAACCAGGGTATTGACGGCCCCGATTTTCTGGGCTAAAGGCTCAACCTCGTCCAGCAAGGGGAGAATGGCCTCCTTATGGGGGATGGTGACGCTCACCCCTTTGATTCCCAGGGCCTTGAGGCCTTGGACGGCGTCGTGCAGGTCTTCAGGAAGCACGGGAAATGGCAGATAGACGCTGTTGGCGCCCATGCTGGCAAAGGCGGCATTGTGCATAACCGGGCTGAGGGTATGGCGCACCGGATGGCCAATGATGCCATAGAGGCTGGTTTGACCATTAATGGTCGGCAGAATGTGGACGGGCATCAATGGCAAGGCTCCTTCCCTGACATCAGGCTCTCGATGCGCCGCAGGGTGGCCGCTGAAAGCTGGCCCGGGGCGGTTGCCTCCTCGTCATTGACGGCGCAATAGCTCATGAACCCGCCCAATTCCAGGGTGGCTACCCGGCTGATAACCCCAAGTCTGCCCATGCAGAAGGCGATGAGGGGCATGCCCATGGCCTCGGCCTGGTCTTGCAAAAGGAGCATTCGTCTGACATCCTGGGCTGTGGCGGCCATTGTCACGATTTTGGCAATATCGGCCCCGAGGTCCTGCATCATGGAGAGACGGCCCACCAGTTCGTTGATCGTTGGTGTTTCCTGAAAATTATGCCAGGAGAGAATCAGACGGCTGGCCGATTTTTCCAGCGCCGCCAGCATGGCCTGATGAGAAGAGGAGGGGGCCTTGAGTTCCAGATCCACAAAATGACAGCCGCTGCCTGCCGCCTCAATCAGCGGGGAGAGTCGTTCCGCTTCGGTCCCGTTAAAGCCACCGCCTTCCCAGGTGGGTCGGTTCGTAAAGAGCAGGGGTTGTGGTATTTGGCTGATAAAAGGGGCGACGGCCATCTGGGTCAGGGCGTCGAGACGAATCTCAATGACATCGGCCAGGGAGCCGACCGCAGTCGCAGCGGATACAGCCTCGGCCACGGTTTTGCGGGCGATGGAAACGCAGATACGGTGAAGGTTTTCGGTCATTTTTTTCAGGGGGCAGTATCGTTTGCTTGATGAGGAAGGCGGCGGATGGCCCAGGCCACCAGGAGTGTGACAATGGTCAGGTCATCAATCAGGCCAAGCCCGGTCAGCCAGTCGGGAATAAGATCCAAGGGAGAGAGGAGATAGAAGATGGCTGCCGCCAGGATGAGCTTCACGGTCCAGGGCGTGTCACGATGGAAGAGCTGGCGGGCATAGTTGGTTATCGTGGCCCAGGCGTTGTTTCTTCCAGCGCGGTCAGGGGTGGGTGTCGTCATGGCAAGTCCTCCATCTTTCAGGGC
>DYNG01000167.1 GCA_020721165.1 Desulfocapsa sulfexigens | reverse complement strand
CCCCTGATAAGGGGGGATTAAGGGGGGTTGTTTTTAATGTGACAACGAAGAGTTAAGGAGTAAGTCACTAAAAAGAGCAGAGGCCATGTCCAGAAAAATTGATGCCAATGATGCCCGGGTGGAGGTTCTGCTCTTCCTGGGCATCGTTTTTTGGGGCTGGCTCCTGCTGGGGTTTTTCCAGGGAAAAGGGAGATTTCTGTTCCAACAGGTCGTGGTAGAATCTCCTGTCGCCATTCACTGGGATGGCCAGGCGCTCCGGGCAACCCAACGGTTGGATAGGCAGGGGGCGGCAGGGCAGGGCGCCAACTTGCCACCGGTTCCGGCGGCCCTGACCCCTTTCTTTTTTCAGCCCATTCCCATCAACAGCGCTGATTGCGAGCTGTTATCCACCGTCAAAGGCATTGGCCCGAAATTAGCGCAACAGATTATTGATACGAGAACCGCCAACGGGCCTTTTAAGACAGCTTCCGACCTGCTGACCGTGCCCGGAGTTGGCCCCACGCGAATGGGACAGTTTGCTCCCTATTTTTCCTTCCAAACGCCCTGATGAATGCTGAAACCGCCATTGAACTTCCGGTACTGGTTCTGGTCGGGCCGACCGCCATTGGTAAAACCGAAATCTCGTTGCTGATAGCCGATAAATTTCAGTGTGAAATTATCAGCGTTGATTCCATGCAGGTCTATCGCTTCATGGATATTGGGACAGCCAAGATCAGTCCTGAGGAACGGGCCCAGATTCCTCATCATCTTATTGATCTTGTTAATCCTGATGAAGACTACGACGCCGGTTGTTTTGTCCGCGATGCCCGGCTGGCGATTACGGAAATTCATCAACGGGGCCGAATTCCCTTACTGACCGGGGGAACGGGTTTATATCTGCGGGCCTTGCTTGAAGGCTTAGCCGAGTCCATTGGCCAATTTCCAGATATTCGAGCCGCCTTACAGCAACGAATGGCCGCTGAAGGTTGCAAGAAATTACATGAAGAATTGTATAAATATGACCGAATCTCCGCAAAAAAAATAAATGAAAATGATCGTCACCGGGTATTGCGGGCCCTGGAAATTTATCAGGGAAGCGGTCGGGCCTGGTCAGAGCATATTCAAGAACACCAGCAGCACACCAGCAATGAGGCGCAGCCCCCTTTTCAGAAAATATTACAAATAGGATTAACAACTGATCGCAACTTACTGTATCAACGAATTGATATGAGAACGGAAAAAATGCTTGCAGGAGGTTTGGAGGAAGAGGTGAGGGGGCTTTTGGCCCAAGGCTATGGGCCGCACCTGAAATCCATGCAGGCCATTGGCTACCGGCATCTCAACCAGTATCTCAGCCGACAATGGGATATGGCAGAAACCCAACGACTGCTCGCCCGTGACACTCGCCGCTATGCCAAGCGACAATACACCTGGTTTCAGGGGATGAAGGATATCAACTGGTTTGAGCGAGAGGATGAAATTAAGATTATGCACAAAATTGAGCAGTGGATGGGCGCAATAAAATAAAAAATAAAGGTAACTACTCAGGTGGATAGGTTGAAGACTGAAGGCTGAAGGTAAAGCAGAATAGCCAACGGCCGTATGCTGTAACCTTCAGCCTTCCAGCTTCGAAGTCTCGCATACTCGCTTATCTGCCCTGGCAAAGCGCCCTTCAGACTATCCACCTGAGTGGATACAAATAAAATACACTAAATTAGTATAATAATCTTAAATCTTAATCTTTATTCGAGTAAATAATGAGTTTGTGGAAAATAGGGGAGAAGCGCTCCATCAGCCCTGATCTGGATATTGCCTCCAGCCAGAGAAAACTGCATCCGGTCATCACGCAACTTTTGGCCCAGCGCGGCCTGCGGAAGCAGGAAGAAATAGAGGCGTTTCTCGCGCCCCAACTCTCTTCTTTACCCGCCCCTTTACTCATGAAAGGGATGCGAGAGGCTGTTGCTCTGGTTGACGAGGCTATTTTTAATGGTACTCCCATTGTCATCTGGGGTGATTACGATGTGGATGGGATAACCGGCACCGCTCTTTTAGTCTCATTTTTTCAGGATCTTGGTGTTGCCGTTTCATTTTTCATCCCCAACCGGATGACCCACGGCTATGGATTGCATCTTGATATCCTGCAATCCCTGACCACCGCCGATGAACCGGGCAAAAAGCTGCTCATTACCGTTGATTGCGGCATTTCCGCCCAGCAGGAGATTCTGGCGGCCCAGAAACTGGGGTTCCAGGTAATTGTCACCGATCATCATGAACCACCCAAGATCGTTCAGGTGGCTGAGGCCGTCCTGAATCCCAAGCAGGCCGATTGCCCATTTCCCACTGAAGAACTGGCTGGGGTTGGCGTGGCCTTTTATCTGGCCTGCGGCATTCGTCAGCATCTCCGGGAAAAAGGATTTTTTCATGCCCAGCGCCCCGAGCCTGTTGTTCGTGATCTCCTGGATTTAGTGGCATTAGGAACCATTGCCGACATGGTTGACCTGGGTCAAATCAACAGGGCGCTGGTCAAGGCTGGTACGGAAATTATTGAACAGCAGAAAAGATGCGGGATTCAGGCCCTGTTACAGATGACAGGGTTCTGCACCAGTAAAAAGAAGGCGCTGACCCCCATCAGTTCTGAAGATATTGGCTTTGTTCTTGCCCCGATGATCAATGCCGCCGGCAGACTGGCAGAAGCTGAACTCGCCGTTCGTCTGTTTTTATCTACAGACGAACGAGAAGCTCTGGTGATGGCCAGGCAACTCTCTGAATTAAATGATAAAAGGAAGAAAATCGGGCAGGAGACTTATCAACAGGCAGCGGCATCAATACCAGAGACAGTAGCCGACGAGCAACCGCACTGCCTGATAATCAAGGGAGGGTACCATCACGGAGTATTAGGCATTGTCGCCTCAAAGATGGTGGAAAAATTCCATCTGCCGGTCATTCTTTTTGGTCAAAAAAGAGATGAAAAAGGGCGGCTGATACTCAAAGGATCTGGTCGCTCAGTCCCGGGAATCAATATCCATAAGGCCCTGGAAAATTGCTCCGAATGCATTATTCGTTATGGCGGTCACGAAATGGCGGTTGGCCTGTCACTTGAGGATGAGCAATTCGAGCTTTTTGTTCTGAAAATGAATAGGGAAATAGAAAGGCAGAAAGGCTTTGAACATGTTGAAAAAACACTGGAAATTGATCTTGAATCCAATCTTGATGACATTATGTCTGAGTACTTTTGTCAGCAGTTGACACTGCTGGAACCCTTTGGGCCCGGCAATAGAAAACCGGTTTTTTACACGCAAAAAGCACAAGTCAATGAGTTAAAGGCAGTCGGCAATGCTGGCGTCCATCTCAAATTGACATTACGGGAGAATAAAGAAAGGCATAAAGGGATCGGATTTGGACTGGGATCATTACAGCAGCAACTTCGCCATGAAAAGGCGCCCATCATTGCCTATACGCCCATGATTAATCGTTTTCGTGATACGATCTCATGGGAGGTGCGGGTTGTGGGGATACAGACTGAAGGGAAAACCAGGAAGGGAGAATAGCGAGAAATAACATTATTGTTTTCAATTATTATTTTGAATTATCGGATTAATATAAAACTAAACATAATATACATTATGCGACATTGCTGAAATATGATAATTTGCCCCTGGGCGATAATTTTCTGTTATCACCGTTTTCTTTCTCTTTTTAAGCAATGTGTGGTATCAAGACGGTTCTTTGGTTGAAATTTATACTTCTACTTTGTCACATTGTCTCGCCGTCATAAGCGGTCCCCCCTTTAACCCCCCTTAATCCCCCCTTATCAGGGGG
>DYNG01000166.1 GCA_020721165.1 Desulfocapsa sulfexigens | reverse complement strand
GGCCTGCCCGCCGGGCGATGCCAAGAGGAACGGGGTGCTGCCAAAACCATCTGGATTCACGCCCTCTCTGTGGGTGAGGTGACATCCGCCTTGCCTCTCCTGACGGGAATTCGTCTTTCCCTTCCTGATTGTTTTATAGCTTTTTCAGCCTCCACCGCCTCAGGATCTGCGCTTGCCAGGCAAATTATCGGAGACCGGGCCGACCTGCTGCTTCCTTTTCCCTTTGATCTCCTGCCAGTCACGGAATTTTTTCTTCGTCGTCTCCAGCCTGACCTTTTTATTCTGGTGGAGACGGATTTCTGGCCCAATTTTCTGGCCGGCCTTCGTCGTCGCCAGATCCCGGCGATGCTGGTCAATGGCCGGATTTCAACGGCATCGGCGCGCTCCTATCGGCGGGCGGCCTTCTTTTTCAGGCCCTCGTTTCTTTCGTTTCATCACCTCTGTATGCAGACCGAGGCCGACCGGGCCAATATGATAGCGTTGGAGATACCGGCCCACCGGGTGCATACCCTGGGAAACCTCAAGTTTGATACCTCGCTGGTCACGACCGGCTGGAATTCTCTCGCCTGTCCCGTGCCCTGGCTGGAAGAGCTGCCCGATTCGGCCCTGCTCCTGGTGGCGGGCTCAACGCATAAGGGGGAAGAAGAAATTTTGCTCAGGGTCTATGCGCGGTTGCTGACCGATTTTCCCCAGCTTTTTCTGGTTATTGCCCCGAGAAATATTCGTCAAGGCCGGGATATTCAGGCTTTGGCAGCCACTCAAGGGTTGCAGGCCGCCTGTCGTTCGGAGAAAGGCAGCGGGCGGCAGCGGGTTTTGATCCTGGACACCATTGGCGAGCTGGCCGCTGTGTACCGTTTTGCCGATATTGCCTTTGTGGGCGGCAGTCTGGTGCCGTGTGGCGGCCACAATCCCATTGAGCCGGCGGTGATGGGGGCGCCGGTTATTTTTGGCGGGCACATGGAAGATTTTGTGGAAATCAGCCAGGAGTTGCTGGCGGCAGGCGGGGCCGTCAGGGTAGGGGGGGAAGATTCTCTGTTTGAGGCGCTGACTCTCTGGTTACAGAATGCCCGCTTGCGAAAAGAGGCCGGGCAGGCGGCCCTGCAATGTGTGGAACGACAGCAGGGGGTGGTCGAGCGGCACCTCCGGCTCATCAAGGAGACTCTTTTTCACGGTCAGGGTCAGCCGACACCTCCTCACGGTTGACCATGCAGACCGGCAGAGCAGGTCAGTTTCTTTTCCCCCATCTGCTTGTCGCTGTTTCTTTGGCCTTTGCCCTGGGTATTGCCGGGGCGCCTTTTATCATCTCTACCCCTGATGGTCTCTGGCAAGGCTCCTTTCCCCTTTTTCTTCTGGCGCCACTGTTGTTTGCTGGCGCCATCTTTCTGACTCGACGGCTCGCTCCGTCGGGGCTGGTTTATTTTCTGCTTTTGCTGTTTGTTGTCAGCCTGGGGGCTGTTCATGGCTGGCATGCTGGCCAGGAGCCGGAAGATCCTCATCATATCTTCAGGGTGATCACCGAGGAGCAGGAGAGTGTTCTGATTGGTGTCCTTGACCGTATGCCGCAATACAATGGCGAAAAAACCACCCTGGTTCTAAAGGTTCATTCTTGGCGGGGAAGGAATCAGCCTGATTTTCTGGCGGCGCAGGGCTTGGCCCAACTCAAACTCAAGGGCGTCTTGCCGCAACAGGAGGGAAAGATTCTGCCCGGCGATCTACTGGCCGTGCGCGCCCTTCTCGACCGCCCCCGCAGTTTCCGAAATCCTGGCGCATTTGATTATCCGGACTTTCTGGCTAAAGAGGATATCTGGATAACCGGCAGGATCGCCTCTCCTGCTTTTGTTCACCGGCTGGAGCAGAAAAAGAGCAGAATTCAGACCCTGCGATATGCGCCGGAAATGATGCGCGCCCGCATCAGCGCCTTTATTGAGCAGTCGCTCCCCCCTGAATTGAGCAGTGTTTACAAGGCCTTGCTGATCGGTGATGCCTCGGCCATCAGCCCGGAAATCCTGGAGGATTTTAAAGGCTCGGGCAGTATGCATATCCTGTCCATTTCCGGCGCCCACCTGTCCATCCTGGCCTCGTTTCTCTTTTTGATCTTCTATTGGTTGCTGCGTCGGTCCGCATTTGTGGTGTTGCGGCTGCCGGTGAAGAAGATAGCCGCCGGCCTGTGCCTGCCGCCGCTGATTCTCTATACCCTGCTGGCCGGTGGCAACGCGCCGGTGGTGCGCTCCCTGATTATGGTGGCGGTCTTTATGCTGGCCATCTGTGCGGACAAGCAAAAAGATCTGTTTTCTTCGCTGGCCCTGGCCGCCCTTGTGATTCTCCTCTGGGATCCCAACAGTCTGCTGACCGCCTCATTCCAACTCTCCTTTGCCGCCGTGGCGGCAATTATTACCGTTGCTCCTTTACTGGCGGGCTGGACGGGCAAACGAGATAAAGAGCAATCGTTTGGGCATCGCTTGGTCAGGAAGGTCCGGCAATATACAGTCGGGGCGCTGGTCGTGTCGCTGGCGGTCACGATCAGCACTGCGCCCATTCTTCTCTACTATTTTAATCGGGTTTCGTTGATTGGCCTGGTGGCCAATTTACCCGTGGAATTCTTGATCTGTTTCTGGAGTTTACCCCTGGGTTTTCTGGCTGTCCCTTTGCTGTTTAATCTGCCGCCGATCGCCTCGTTGCTGCTGCATACAGGGGCATACGGGCTGGAGTGGTCGCTGAGGATGACCGCCTTTTTCAATGATTTCCCCTTGGCCTCCCTCTGGTTGCCAACGCCCTCACTGCCGCTTGTCGCCTGTTATTATCTGACCCTGCTGGCGGCTGTTGCCCTTTTTGGCAGCAAAAGAGGCTTCTCTGGTCTGGCCGGGGCGGCCTGGCTGTTGGTGGTTTTTTTCTTTTTTATGCCCCCGGCCGAGCTCAAGAAAGGGCGGATAACCCACAGCGAGCTGACATTTCTTGATGTTGGGCAGGGAAGCGCCACCGTGCTCGAATTGCCAGCGGGCAAACGGATACTCATTGACGGCGGCGGCTCGTCATCCCCTTCATCGGGCTTCAATGTGGGCGAGGATATCATTGCCCCCTTCCTGTGGCAGAAAGGGATCAAACGACTGGATGCCATTGTGGTGACTCATGCCGACGGGGATCATTATAACGGCATTCCCTTTTTACTCCAGCATTTCCGGCCCCGGACCCTGTGGGTCAATGAGTTTGCCGGCCACTATGCGGACTGGGCGAAGATGTTGTCGTTGGCTGCAAGCCTGAATATAGAAACAAAAATCCCGACCCCGGGAGAAGTCGTGCTGGAACACAAAGAGGCCCGCCTGGTCAATCTGGGAAATCCGGCGGAACAGAGCGCCAAATCGTCCAATGATCGGAGTCTGATTCTTCGCTTCAGTCACGGGCCGCTGTCCTGCCTGTTTGCCGGAGATATCAGCAGCAGGGTCGAGTCGCAACTGCTGGACAGCCAGGCGCCGCTGCAATCTTTTCTGCTGCTGTCGCCGCATCATGGCTCCGCCACCTCCAATTCCGATTCTTTTTTGCAGGCCGTCCAGCCGCAGTTTTTGATTGTCTCTGCCAGCCGCTTTGGGTCGGGTAATTTCCCCGCTCCCGACCTGCGCGGTCGTTGTGCATTGCTGGGGATCACGATGCGGAATACAGCCGAGGAGGGGGCCATTCATTTTGCCGGGCCAGGGGATATTTTAGCGGAAAAGGGCAAAATTTATTGACCGTTCTGCTGTTTTCTTTTTAGATGGCCGGATGAATGGATGTACACTTGCGGATTGTTGGCAGAATGAAGTGGGCAGGCAT